>CAYHPV010000047.1:0-7597 GCA_964358735.1 uncultured Candidatus Peribacteria bacterium
TTTTTCGTGAGCAATTTTACACTTTATGGCCCAGGCGTGCGTGCGATCCATAGCTTGTCGTGCATATGATTTGTCCGATGTTCCGGGCGCGCACTCGTCAAATGCCATGATAACATCAGCCCCAAGATCTGCCTGGATCTGCATCGCAATTTCTGGCGAGAGGAAGTGCTTGCTTCCGTCGAGATGTGATCGAAACTCAACGCCATCTTCAGAAATCTTCACCCCAATTTTCGGGATGTTACTTAATGGTGCGTAGTCTTTTCCTGCACCAAGGGAGAATACCTGGAATCCGCCAGAGTCCGTGAGCATGGGTCTTCGCCAGTTGGTCCACTTCTGAAGGCCACCTTTTTCTTTGATAAGTTCTTCGCCAGGTCGGAGGTGGAGGTGATACGTGTTTCCGAGAATAATCTCTGCACCCATTTCTACAAGCTCCTCGGGTTTGACACCTTTGACGGTGCCGTTTGTGCCCACGGGCATAAAGACCGGTGTCTGGATCGTGCCGTGGGGAGTGGTGAGGATGCCGGTTCGGGCAGCGCTGCCTTTTTGCTTGTTGAGAATTTGAAACATATATTAATCTCGCATTTTTTTGTCAGTGAAAATTTCCTCGATAATCTCTTCGATGTCTCGTTCGTGAATCACAATGTCGTCGACGGTAAATGTTTCGAGGATTTTTCCGGTAATTTCTGCGGTTTTTTCTCGAGGAATTTTGATCGAGTAGGTTTTATCTTTCTGGGTGAGAAGCTTTCCAAATACCTCAATTCTTTCGATATCGACTTTGTCCGCGAGGGTGAACTCGAGTGTCTTCGAGTCGGAGTACTGCGTGTGGAGTGCGTCGTAGGTTCCATCGTAGAGGAGTTGGCCGTGGTCAATGATAATCACCCGATCACACAGTCGTCGAATGTCCTGCATGTAGTGTGAGGTTAGAATGATCGTCGCGCCTTTTTCCTGGTTGTAGGTTTTGAGGAACTCCCTGATGGCATTTTGAGAAATCACATCGAGACCGATCGTTGGCTCATCGAGGAAGAGAACTTTTGGACTGTGGAGAAGCGCGGCGACGAGCTCACACTTCATACGCTGACCGAGCGAGAGCTTGCGAACTTGGACGTCGAGAATATCTTTGATGCCGAGAAGTTCTGAAAGTTCATCAAGATTTTTTTTGAACAGCGCATCGGGAATTTCGTAAATTGCTTTGTTGAGAAGAAAACTCTCAATCGCTGGAAGGTCCCACCAGAGCTGATTTTTCTGACCCATGACGAGCGCGAACTGTTTCTGGAACTCCGGTTCCCGCTCAAATGGTTTAGACTTAAGAACATCAACTTCACCGCTTGTCGGATAGAGAATACCTGAGAGCATTTTGAGCGTGGTTGTTTTTCCCGCACCGTTTGGGCCGACGAATCCCACAAACTCACCTGGCTGGATCTCGAAGCTTATGCCTTTTACGGCTTCTACATAGAGCTTTTCTCGATGAAACAGACTCTTGATTGAGCCCATGAGGCCCGGCTGCTTTTTGTAGTACGAGTACTGTTTGACGAGATTTTTGATTGAAATAATTGGTTTCATCGGTGTGGTTAGCGAAATTTTAGCCGGTGCTCTGATAGTGACGTAGACCTATTTTCCACAATATTCTGCTGATTAACAAGCTGAAAATCGAGGCTACGATGAGGGCGGCGATGGCTTTTGGATCAAATAGATGTTGGATGGCCTGTGTTGGAACTGAGACGGTGAAGAGGATTGGAACGATGCCTACGAAGAAAAATCTGAGTACGCCCTGAAAAATATCTGGCGGAAACTGCATGAAGCGCCAGAGCGTGACGAAGAATTCATGCAGCGCGTCGATGCGATTGATCCAGAATAAAATCAGATTGGTGATGAACCAAAATGCGTAGTAGATTGCGAGAGAGGCGGTGAGAAAAATAAGAAAAAGAAGTATGTTTACTGGTGTGAGCATGATGTTGAGGACGATGATCTGTCGAATAAAAAGGACAAGTGGTGGTAATACTGAGAAAAGTGAGATCAAGGAAAAATATCTCAGTGATACGAAAAACTGGCTGTCTACAGGCTTTGTCAGAATGATATCGAGTTTTCCTTCTGAGATATACTCTGGAAAGGTTGAGAAATTTTTGATAAAAAACATGAAGCCGATCGTGTCGATGAGAAAAAATACGCTGAGATAGAGGAGTCCTTGATCGTAGTTGAGAGTTCCTATCGCGACGGCATTTTGATAGATGACTTGATAAAAGATCACGTACAAAAGAAACATTATCAGTCTCGATGAAAATGAGAGAACGAAGTGGGTTCGAAACAGCAGCTCTCGTGTGATGCAGTTTTGCACGAAGTGGATGTAGAGCTTGATGTAGCGAGTTATGGTTTTCATAATTTTGTTATTGACATTATATACCCACACCCTCGTAATTTCTTGTCCCGCTGCGCCAAATGATCTTCGTGATACCATAAAAAATAATAATCCATACGAGCTGAACGGCTAATCCTTGGTAGATTTGCTCCGTTGTGAGACGCTCGAAATACAGTTCCATGGGAAAATTATAAAAGTAGGTGAATGGGAGGTAACTGAATATTTCCTGAATTTTTTCCGGGAGAAGCGTCAGTGGAAAGAGATATCCCGACATGACGTTAATCACCTGATCTTTCAGACCATTGAGGGCGTGTGTCTCAACCATAAAAAACGCCATCATGCCGATGATGAAGGCGAGGAAGAAAAAGAGCACGAGTGAGAGAAAGAAATTTATCGAGAGCAACCCGATGGTTGCGAGATCGAAGTTGAGGATCAGGTACTTCTGGAGAATCAGCATGAGTGGGAGATATACCGGAACCACGATCAAGAGATTCACGGCGCGAATTCCGATACGCTCTCCAAATTTATAGGTCATATAATCGATCGGCCGTGTGATGTACTGATTGAGCCTTCCTTCTTTTATGTCCTTGGCGATGCGCTCTTCGGCGTAGGTTGAAATGATCCGATTGATCAAGCGCGTCATGAGATAATAGGTCACCATCATGTTGAGTGTGTATCCACCGATATCACTTTTTTGCCCATACAGATGCGACCAGAGATAGGTCATCATGATAATTGGTGCCATGTTTACATAGAGCCAATAGAGAAGCTGAAATCGCATCTCGAGAGCGTCAAGAATGCCAATTTTAACGTAGGTCGCGAATTTATTCATAGGTATTCACAGATATTAACCGGCTGATGTGTATCTTTTGAGGCCCCATTTCCAGAAGCTCAAGCTCACGATATATATTGTCGTCGTGATGATGGCAAAAAATATGAGCATGTTTGGAGTGGCTTTATTAAGACTTACTTCTGCGGGAAGATTGGCTATGAGAGCGAGTGGAAACATATAGGTGAAGGCAATTTTTGCGAATGAAGTATAGATACTTCGCGGGTAGCGTGCGACTTGAGTCATGTGCCATGCGGCGATATTGAGCGCATCATTTTTTTGCAACCAGAAGGTGAATGTGGCGATGATTGAAAGAATGGAAAAGAAGATGATGTGAGATGCAAAGGTTAGCAGAATACCGATACCGAACAGTGTGTAGTTTGGTGCGGCCTCGAGATGCGAATAGGCATAGCTAAATAGCGCCGCACTTACGCCGATGGCGGTGAGATAATCAAATCGCATGTTCGAAAGAAACATGAGCATGCGCGAAGATGCTGGCTTTGTAAGCCATGTATCGATGTATCCTGTTCGCATTTTATCCGAGAACTGCTCGAAACTGTCGCGGTAAAAAATATCGGATATATTTGTGAAGAAGTAAAAAAATGCCATGATGAGGAGTGTTTCACCTTTGGTCATACCGCCGAGTGTGGGTACATTTCTGAAGATGACTTCCATGAAAATGACATAGGAGATGACCCAAAAAAAGTTCAAGATGAGCGATATCAGGAGGCTTACGCGGTAGGTGAGGGTGATTTTGAGATTGATCGACATCAGCGTGACGAAGACTTTGAGATTGTGGAGGATTCCGTGAACCATGTGGGTGTTATTATGTTGTTATCGTCCGACCGCCTCATATTTTCTTATTCCGATGCGATACATGGTGGTCATGATGGCATACTCAATCATGATCATTACAACTTGTGCGCCGATGATGCGTAGCGTCTCATTGAGTCCGCCGGGCTGGATCATCATTTTTGCCGGATAGTAAAAGATGTACGGGAACGGGGTGAAGTCGAGGAATCGCTGAAGACCTTCGGGAAAAAATTGAAGGGGAATGAGCATCCCGGAAAATATTGAAAGAACGGCAAAAAACATGAAGAGGATGCGGTTTGCACTTACCACCCAAAAGCTCAGGAGTGCAATGATAATCGTCAGCAGACTGTTGACGAAAAAAGATAATAATACACTGAGAAGAATCAGTGGAATCTCTGTATATGGAAAATGAGTGAAAAACTCCGGCTGAATAAAAACAATAATCACTCCGAATAGCCCTACTCCAAGCCATGACCGTACGAAGTTTTTACTGAGTTCGGCGATCATGAGATATCCGATATAGGAGATTGGTTTCACGAGATAATTTGAAAAGTCACCATTCTGAATATCCGTACAGATGCGAAATTCCGCTCGTATAAAGGAAAATGTCATGAGTACCTGAATGACCAAAAAATAGGTGATCATGCTTTTGAATGTATACCCCTGAATGATGTCTCGTCCGCTATAAACAGCTGCAAATAAAAATACCGAGATCATCAGGCGTACTGACCAGCCGATCAGGTTGATGAAAAACTCCGTTCGATACTCCAGGCCTTCCTGAAATCCAATTCGTGCAACGGCGAGATATTTTTTTATTGTTTGCTGCATTGTTTTCTGACGTAATCATAAAATATTTTTTCCACTTCCGGCATGAATTTTTTTGAGAGTAGGGGGGAGGTGATGTTGATTTCGGTGCATTTTCCTTCGATCACGTCGATGCCGATAATCCCTACGTTATGCCGTAAGAAGTAGGTAGCTATCTTTTCTGCCATCGCTTTTTCCTTTCCGGAAATAATCGCTATTTCTGCCGTAGCTCCTTTATTGATGTTTCCTCGAAAATCCCCCTTTCCCGGACGTCGTAGAAAACCACCTACGACCTGCCCATCAATAACCGTGATTCGTTTATCGCCTGTTTTTTCAATATTGAGATATTCCTGACACATGATATAGACGGTTTCTTCTTTTGTAATTTGCGTAAGAATTTCGTTGATATTTGGATCGTTTTTGGTGAGTTTAAAAATATTTGAACCTCCTTTATTATCGAGTCCTTTTACGACGACGCCATTTTTTTGCTTCGCGATAAATTCCTTTATTTCGATCGTATTTCGAGATACGAGACTTGCTGGTGCATATTCTGGAAATATCAGAATATTTATTTTTTCATTGAACTGTGCGAGGGCTTTTGGACTATTGATAATCTGAGTTTTTCCTTGTATTTGCATGAGAAGCTGCACGAGTACCAGATACGTTGTATCAAATGGAGGATCTTTTCGAATAATGAGCGCATCAAATGTTTCCAGCTCTTCTTTTTTTCCATGAATGAGTTTTATTTTTTCTTTCAAATTTGTTATCTGGTAACTCGTTCCCCAGATTTTTCCATTCCGATATTCTACACTTCTGTCTGGAATATATCGCACATTCAAGCCATCTTTTGCATGTTTCTCTCCGTACTCCATGAGCTGCCATGTCGAGTCAAATGATGGGGTATCCGGATTCAGATTGAGTTCATCGAGTGGATTTCCGATGAATCCAATTTTCAATAATTTCAAAGTTTTCATGAAGATTTTTGGTGATATTCGAGTCCGATCAGTTCATATCCTGTCGCGATAGAGGCGAGTTCGGCGATGATCGTATATATGGGTAACATGGCTTCTGTCGTGATCGAAGTGTCGTAGTCGTTACGGTATTTCTTGAGGTCGTGAATACACATTTTACTGAAGGTCATGCCTGGCGTATTCAGGTTTTCACGTTCACTTCGTTCACTATGAATCCTGAAAAATCCACCGATGACTTCACTGGCGATCATATAGAGCACCGGCTCAGAGATATGTCCTTCAAGTTTTTCCACCGTTGGAACACCTTCCTGCAAAATCAGTTTGGTAATTTTTACCTTATCTTTTCCAGTACTCATTTTTTTCCGTTCATCTCTGTTGAATTCAAGTATCTCTTTTCCGCTTTCTACCGTGGTTATTCCCATTCCATAGGTTCCTGATTCGTTTTTTATAAATAAAAATGGTGTATCTTTCACCCCATATTCTGCATATTTTTTCCCAATTTTTTCAAGGAGCGCATCGGCTTTTTCTGCGAGCATCTTGAGACTTTTTTCTGATGATAAATCAACCTCATCCATGTGATCAAAGTATGCCGAGAGCAGCCATGGATCGAGACCAAACTCCTCGCAAAACATCGTGACGAGAATTTGATAATAATGAAAGTGATCACTTTTTATACGAGTATGCCAGCCACCATATGGTGCTGGAATCAGCGGTCTATCCAGTTTTTTTAGTATTTCCGGAATCCCTCCTGAAAGATCATTATTGAGCAGATAGAGATCGGCACTCCATCCATCAGCGATCAGAAGATCGCCCTTTCTTTCTACCTGGTGTTCGGTGATTTTTCTGCCTTCTGATGTCTCAAGCTCCAGCCTACTCTCCTGATTTTCAGGACTGAAATTTCCAATTTTCGCCTCGAAGCCCGCCAGTTCGACGATCTCCAGAAGCTGTGAAAGATTCGTGAGGTAATAGGTATTTCGAGTGTGATGCTCTGGAAGAATCATTATTTTTTTCGTGCCTGGATAGCTCTGCGCAATAAAGACACTGAGCTTTTCTGCCGCAGTACGACGTGACCTATGACAGAGATTATTCCAGCCAGCCGGGAAGATGTTGGTATCAACGGGGCTCATTTTGAAACCTGCATTTCTCAGGTCCACTGAGGCGTATATCGGGTCTTTCAGCGGCTCCCGATAGTGATTGAGCCATTCTTTAATCTCCTTTTCCCGTTCCGCGAATAATGTGAGAAAAGTTTGAAGCATGGTGTGAAAAAATCTTATGAAAGCATGTTATGTATTTGCAAATTCCTGTATGGCCCGTTGTCTCAGCAGATGATCGGCGAGAACGAGTGCCACCATACTCTCTGCGACCGGAATCGCCCGTGGAACGATGCAGGCGTCGTGTCTTCCTCCAATCTGTACAACCACTTCACCTCCCTCTTTTTTCTTGGCCACTTGCTCTTTTCCTATGCTCGATGCTGGCTTTATAGCCACTCGGATCACCATATCTTCTCCATTTGAGATCCCTCCCAGTATACCACCCGCGTTGTTGGTTTTCCCAGGTGTATCGTTGTTTTGTGAACCGCGCATGTTCGCCACGTCAAATCCTCGTCCAAACTCGACACCTTTTACCGCTGGAATCGAAAAAAGTCCTTTTGCCAGATCGGCATGGAGTTTATCGAAGACTGGTTCACCCAGTCCAATTGGCCCATGCTGTACGCGAATTTCAATAATGCCTCCGATAGAGTCATGGTCCTGCCGAACTTCGGCAATGAGCGCGAGCATTTTTTCCGCCGCCTCTTCATCTGCACAGAAAAGAAGATTTTCGCGAATA
>CAYHPV010000048.1:0-7550 GCA_964358735.1 uncultured Candidatus Peribacteria bacterium
GGTTAGCCATTACCTCACCAACTAGCTGATAGTGCGCAGGCCGTTCCCAAAGCGCATTGCTGCTTTAATCTTGCGATCATATGCGGTATTAACCCGTATTTCTACGGGGTATCCCTCACTTCGGGGCATGTACCAACGTGTTACTCACCCGTTTGCCACTGCTCTTGCGAGCCGTTCGACTTGCATGTATTAGACACACCGCCAGCGTTAATCCTGAGCCAGGATCAAACTCTCCAAATAAAGATGTTGCAAACCGGAAGTTCACAACATCCAATTAGTTTAACCTCGGGATCTCTCGAAAGAGTCCAGAGTTTTATTTTTAAAAAAACAACAAAACATATTGAGCTATCTGTTTTCTCTACTACATTCTGAATGTTAAAGGACGCGTAAAAAATTCCAACCCATAAAGCTAAATAAGCTTCAAGAGCAGAGGCATTGTATTCAAATGGTTAGTGAGAGTCAAGGACATTTTCAGGAAATATTTTAAAACAAGACAGACTGCATACGGTAGCCCCAAATTCTCTGTCCGACAAAACCTGAATCGCCCTATTTTTCCAAGTAATTATGGCTTTGTCGTTTCAGCCGCATCATGGCTATCACATTCTTGCATGATAATACCTCCAGCAAGAAGTATTCCAACCAGAGTCAGACCAGCCAAGACTCCTTGGCTTAAAGCATGTATTCTGTTACGAGACTGCAGTATTTCAATCAAATCAGCACCATCATCACGCGAAGATCTATCCCCTGCTGCAGCAGCTTGAGGAGCCGGTCGACTCTTTTCGGGTCTTTCTATAGATCTTAGTTTTACATCCGGACCGACATAGGTGAAATCCTGATTGAATCTTAGTGCACCATATTCTTCACCCTCTTTTCCTTTGAGAAATGGAAAGGCACCATGCATCAGCTCTCTTATCAGCCGTATTCTCATTTTTTTGTTTCTTCTGATGGCCTCATCTAAGCGTTTAGCCATAGATTCAGGAATAACTGTCGATAATTCAAGATGCCCAGTTCTTCCGTCAAATTTATAGCCACCACGACCTCTATCGGTAATATGAATCAAAATATAGGCTCTTTCATGCTGATCGCCACCTTCTACCAGATTACCAAAATTTGCATTTTCCAAATCACCAGTGACTGCCCGTAAAGCAATAAATTCTCGATTTGGTTTTTCACAGTTATTGATAGATGACGCTCGATTATAGTCATCCCATCCTTGCATCTTCAATCTTTGCAGGAATATATAGATGGAAAAGTTATTATTATTCCATACCGGGAAATCACTCCCACCTTGCTTTATATGCACCCTTTGTTCTCTCCTATAGTTCAGGTTAT
Organism: uncultured Candidatus Peribacteria bacterium; assembly: GCA_964358735.1. Lineage (GTDB taxonomy): Bacteria > Patescibacteriota > Gracilibacteria > UBA1369 > UBA12463 > CALREA01. Next base: position 1,333 of record CAYHPV010000048.1, read on the forward strand.
CAATATATTGACTGTACTCTCGAGCAAAGCGGTTATTATATAAATAATTCCAACCGGTGCTGACAGAACTCATGTTCGCATCTATATATGGATGCATGATCTCTTTTCCGCCCTCTGACTGGTAAGCATTTCGATGAATCATCAACCTCACTGCCGCAACATCCACAATATCTTGAATTAATTTCAAATCTTCAGAAAGAAACCTATCTTGAGCAGTTATCGCATCGTCCTCACAAGCATCTCCCTCTGCCAAGCTTAGTGGTGAAAGTTTGAGTATTTGCTCAACCTCTTCAACCGTACGAGGAAAATTAGGATTCGGTACACTTTTTGTATCTATAGAATCTAATGACATACGCAAACAGTAGCACTCTAATAAATTTTGTCAATAGCGAGAAGCTGAAAAGACCAAAGTTTCTTCACCTTTAGCTTCAAAATGAGATCTCATAGTAAATGAATATTTTCTTATACGTCAAAAAGCGGCTATCATAAGAATATGAAGCTAAAAAATCTCGCCATACCAACATCGGTGCTTTGCGTAGCCGCCGTAAAATACGCTGCACCCGAGCAAATCGAAAACCTGATAAGGGATGGAGTTACGACGCTCGGATGGAGTACCGCGCAGCAATTTCGAAAATTAGAAGGAGTCTTGCCCAGGAGCTGCCACCATCATTTCATTGGCCAGTTGCAGAAAAACAAAGTATCCCAACTCCTCTCGTCCGACATTGACCTCATCCACAGCGTGAATAGTGCTGATCTCGCCGAGAAAATTAATGCCACAGCAAGCACCAGGAACAAGACTCAAAACATACTACTACAAGTCAAAACCGATGTTACAAAAGAATCCGGATTTACATTTGAAGGATTGGAAAAAATATTTCCCGAGCTTCTAAAATTGAAAAATATTCAGATCGAAGGTCTCATGACCATACCGCCAGCAGTTTCAGATCCAGAAGAAAATCGAAGCGTCTATAAAAGGATGCGAGAGTTCCGGGACATGCTTGAAAAAAAATATCAGGTCTCACTTCCCTACTTATCAATGGGAATGAGTGACGACTATAAAATTGCCATAGAAGAAGGAGCGACAATAGTCCGCTTGGGAAGAATTCTATTCGATACTAATCAATTTCGAGCCCAGAAAAACGACCCGGAGGAGGAGGGGTCGCAACGGTAGCTGGCACGGGCACTACTGGGGGGACTTCAGGTGATGAATCCACTTCAACTTTGGAAGCTAAACCCGGAACGCAAGTCAAGTCAACACGACGAAGTTCATGATCGGCAACGAGTCGAATTCTTGCAAGTCGAGGATTTAATCCTTCAGGATACATTTTATATACTTGATTGAGGGCCTTCGTAAAATTCTGAGACACCAAGTCAATTTCAACAGCACCTGAACTATGTGGGAAGTCATGAAGTGTGAAAACCAGCCGTTGGCCTGGACCAAATGAACCACCTACATACATTTCTCGTAACTGAGGAGTCACAGGCAAATCGAGTCTTGTATCCTCAACTCGCAAGACAAGCGGATATGGAAGATTAGGGTTGATGCTTACCTGTTGAAGGAGGAGGCGTGAAACCTCTTGACGAGCCTCTACGAGCATTGTTGCAACCAGACGTTTTTCGACAATACGAAGGGCCAAGGCACCATCGGGGTTAACGCTTGTGCTACGAAGAACAAGACTAAAACGCTGATGTTCTTCAAGAGATGCTGGTATTTTTTTATCAGACAACAGAGGAGGAGCTCGCATATGAGTAAGCTATTAATGTAATAAGGATTGATTCTTCGCTCAAACAATAGCAAAGTCAAGATTTGTTTTGTTAAGGCAGATTTTGATACTCGCCAATTTTCGCATTTTTCAGCTTCAAGAAATTTCCCGGGAAATTTTTCAGCTTTATTTTTCACAAACATTGCACCACGTATTTCATAAATAAAAAGTACGTCAAGCCATGCTCTATGACACCCGCACCACAAAAATGATATACTGAAACAAGACACATTTTACTTACCCTCCCTATTTTTATGCCATTCGATCCATTTCTCGCCTCACGAATCAAAGGAATTCTCGTACCGACCGTTATTCAGAAAAGTAGCGACGGAGAGCGAGCCTATGATATTTATTCACTCCTTCTTAAAGAGCGAATTGTTTTTCTGGGAACCGCGATCGACGACGCAGTGGCGAATACGATCATCGCGCAGCTCCTCTATCTCGAAAAAGACAATCCAAAAAAAGATATCACCCTCTATATCCAGAGTCCGGGCGGTCACGTCACGGCTGGTCTCGCGATTTACGACACGATGCAGTCGATCGGACCAGATGTGCAGACCGTCTGTGTGGGTCTCGCCGCCTCGATGGGTTCGATTATGCTTGCGGGTGGAACCAAAGGAAAACGCTTCGCCCTTCCAAACTCAGAGGTGATGATTCATCAGCCACTTGGTGGCACGGAGGGTCAGGCAAGCGATATTCGAATTCACGCTGATCATATTATTAGGACGAAAGATCGTCTTAACGGCATTCTCGCGCATCACACCGGTCAGTCGATAAAAATCATTGAAAAAGATACCGACCGAGACAACTTCATGACGGCCCAGCAGGCAAAGGAGTACGGTCTTATTGACCACATTGTAGAGACGAAGAAAGGAAAGAAGTAGTCCCGTAGTCAATAATAGCTCGAGCGACGTCGACACCCGTGACCTCCTCGAGCTTTTTGAAACCAGGATTTCCATTCACTTCCAGAATAAGAGGGCCACTCTTTGACCGAACAATATCAACACCACTCACCTGGAGTCCAAGCACCTCAGTCGCACGAATCGCGATATCACGCTCAGCATCAGTAATCTCAACCGGTTCGCCATTCCCACCAAGTTCAATATTCGAGCGAAACTCACCGCGCGACGCACTTCGCATCATCGAGGCCACGACGCGACCTCCCACCACAAAGACGCGAATATCTTTTCCTTTCGACTCCTTGATATACTGCTGAATCAAAACGATGTTCGTATTATAGGCACTCCAGAGGGCATCGAGAGAAGAGACGAGGCCGCGCTTACTCTCAGCAATCACGACACCACTTCCATACGACCCAAAAGGAGTTTTGACGATAACCGGAAATCCGCCGACATCCTTGACAGCGGAGTCCAGATATTTTTGACTACGAATCACAATCGTTCGAGGAACAGCAACACCATGATGATTGAGAAGTTGAATCGTGTGCAATTTATTTTTTGCGTAGTTAATCGAGAGCGCAGAGTTGAGAATGGGAATCTTCATAAGCTCGAGTTGGTGCAAAAGCGCGGTATGAAGTTCGACGTGCTTGAGTACATATACTCGGGGAATAATAAGATCCAGTTGGGGAAACTTTTTTCCATCAAGAAGAACCGTAGGCGCACTCGGTCCATCAAAGGTGAGCTGACAGCTCGAAACGCGAATAATGCGAATCTGGTGGCCCATGGCACGACCAACTTTGAGGAGCCGACTCTCTTCAGAACTCGGACGTTTACCGGCAGGATAGTACGACAAAATACCAATCTTCATAGTAGGCGCATCTTACGTCTTGCGAGCGAGGATGGCAAGCACTACAATGCCACTGTACGAGCACTCACCTACTTCACTCACTTTTTCTCTATGACTATCGATCGAAAAAAAATCATCGCCTTATTATTGTCATCCATCGTAGTGATATCAGGATGCTCAGCAGGTGGAGGAAGCAGCGGAACAAGCGGAACAGGTATCGAAGAGTCGGTGATGCAAACACTTGGAACCGGTGAGTATCAGATTACCGTACCAAAGGCATGGAACATTGTGAAAAAAAATGAGTTCACGAGTGATGTCGCGGGAAATGCCGTCATCGTTTTTCAGGCAAACCGAAAAAATGAAATTTTTCTCACGAATGTGAATATTACAAAAAACGTGCTGAGTCAGTCGATGATCTCACTCGACTACGGAAAAATCGTACTGGCCAATCAAAAAAATACGCTCCAGAACTTCGTAGAAAAAAATCGTGAAGAGTTCGACACGACCATTGGAGGTGCGAAACAGCGAGTTATTTTGGCGAAATTTGAAGGAAAAAGAACGGCCGTCGATCCGGTACTGACCTTTGTTCAGGCGTACTATGTGAAAGACAGAACCGCCTACATCGTGACCGGAGCCTACGTGAATAGTGAAGATCCTGACGTCCAAAAAGAGGCGGACAATATCGTCCGATCATTTTCCATACCATAATTTTTTCGAATGCCAGCAGTTTCGATCGACTCCATTCTTGAAAAACGAATTCAGCTCTTGGGCGACATTTATGAACTCCACTTCAAGCTTGTGAATCCTGCAGAACTTTCGTTTCGCGCAGGACAGTTTGTGAATATTCGCGTCGAGGATGGGAATCCAAAAATATTTTTTCGATCATACTCGATCATGTCGCCGCCAGGCGAAAAATCGACGATTAAAACCTGCATCAAACTCATCCCAACTGGTCGCGCCACTCCGTGGCTCACGACGATTCCAGAGGGAACACCGGTCAAAATGATGGGGCCGCTCGGCGTTTTCAAATTTAACGAAACATCAGAAAAAAATACCATCTTCATCGCAACCGGAACGGGCATCACGCCACTGATTTGCATGATCGAAGATCAGCTGACAAAAGGTAATACACGCCCAATCCACCTCCTCTGGGGTTTCCGATACGAGCAAGATATTTTCTATACCGAGCTCCTCGAGAGCATCGCAGCAAAGTATCCAAACTTCACGTATACGATTACCCTCTCGCGTCCAGAAGCCTCATGGTCAGGTGAAAAAGGACGCGTCACGGAGTGGATCGAAAAAAATCTCAAAGAGCCCGGGAAAACTCAAGTGTACATCTGCGGCGTCGGAGATATGGTCAATGATACCGCAGCCTTATGCCAAAAAATGGGCATGCCAAAAGAAGATGTCCACTTCGAGCGGTACGACTAGTATACTCAAAATAACCTCACATCTCCTATCATTTTTTAACCTCACTCACTATGACAACATTCCAAAAAATATCCCTTCTCCTCGTGCGTCTCTCTCTCGGGTGGCTCTTCTTCTACTCCGGCATCACAAAAATTCTCAACCCGCAGTGGTCATCACTGAAGTATCTCCAGGGTGCGAAAATGATGACCGGATTCTACGCTTGGCTCTCACAACCAAGTATTCTCTCAGTTGTCGATTTCATGAACGAGTGGGGACAACTCCTCCTCGGCATCTCGTTGATTCTTGGAGTTGCCGTCCGGCTTTCTACGACTCTCGGAGCTATCTTGATGGCTCTCTATTATATCGCCCTCCCATTCCCCTATCCAAACCCGCAAAGTTTCATCGTCGACACTCACGTGATCTACGCGCTCATCCTCATCTATCTCGGTGCCGTTCAAGCAGGACGCGTCTATGGCTTGGAAACCTGGTGTTCAAACTTACCCATCTGTGCAAGATTTCCGAGATTGAGGAAACTGCTCGGATAATGAAAAAGGCTGAGCGATTAGAGATTCGAGTCAAAAATCTCGGTAACTTTGCCATTCCGTAGAGTGATATCAATGTAACTCAAGCCAATGATTTTTTATAAATGATACCTCAGAGATTAACAAAACCAACACAAGCACGAAAAGAAAAAGATGCAAAGACAACCCTACAAAAAACAAAAACACGTAAGTAAAAAAGGCAGTATAAAGAAGAGCAAAAAAATTAAATACAATTAAAGCAATAATCCCCCATTTTTTATTTTTAGCAAAAGCAACAGCAGAAAAAATCACGAATAATCCTATAATAAACACAAAAACCACAGAATCCAAAATAGTTGATGATTGTTGCTGTTTTCTCTCAGCTTCAAGTTTATTAGATAGGGCAAGTCCCTTTTCTGCATGATAATAATCACTATAAACTCCCCAACGACATGGAGTCATATGTTGAAGATCGATCTGGTAATTTTTACACAAATTATTAAACTCTTCAAAAGTCATAATTTTATTACTGGAATCTGTTTGAGTAGCAATTCTGTAATTCGAATAAGTGTAGGAAAAGCCGTAAAAAATAATAGCGAGTCCTAAAAAAATATTTACAATAACTATAGCTTTTTTCATTATCTTCGGGGAAGTTAAAGGCTCTTGGGTTTCCTGAGAATCGATCATGGGGAATTATATAAAATAAGGGAAAGAATACATATCACTGGTGATGTGTACCCCTTTTAGTAGACATTTTAGAACCCCCTAACCCTCGACC
>CAYHPV010000049.1:0-7494 GCA_964358735.1 uncultured Candidatus Peribacteria bacterium
AACGGTAATTTATTCTGGAATAGGGGCACATAGCGACCCTTTTCTGAAATAAAAGACATGCACGTGCAAAAATAGCCAAGTTCAAAACAATGCTCAGCTTTCACGAGTTGGGCGTTTTTAAATTTCTTCTACCGCATCTCATTCCACTCTCTTGTTCGATATCGTTCATCGGCCAACACGCGAGCTCGCGCAAGTTCTTCCGTGCTCCATGTACCAACTTCAAATTTCTTTCCGTCCGTAAATCCAGCCTTCAAAGCATCATACAAAGCCTCGCGTGTCACCTCAGGTTTCACATGCGTCACCGACGTCACGCGTTCCTCCACCGCGGCAATCATCTTGTCGGCAATTTTTTCCTTCCCAACTTTCAACAATGAAAACATTTTTCGAACATCGACGTTGAATAAAATGGTTCCATGTTGCAAGACAACTCCACCTCGTCGCGTCTGTGCATTGCCGGAGATTTTTTTAAACGTCAGAGACGCACCAGCGTCTCCTGTTCCCGTATCATCTTTTCGAGGAACATGCACCGCTGCCACAATATCATTTATCGGCTTGAACTCGGCCTCGATGCCAACACGAGCGAGCCCATTCACAATCCATCCGCAAATTTCGTGGTATGACTCGGTAATTCCTAAACGAGCACCGCTCTCATCACACAAATCTTTTTCCGGAACAATCACCGAGTAGGTAATCTCACCTTCGTAATCATGATAGACCGCGCCACCACCAGTTCGTCGTCGAATAATATCAACACCCGCCGCGGCACACTCATCGATCGCAATTTCATCCTGCAAACTCTGAAAATATCCAATCGACACCGCACTCGGCTGCCATCGGTAAAACCTAATTGTAGGCAACGAAGCACCACTCGCCACACTCTCACAGCACGCCTCATCGAGCGCCATATTCATAAACGCATCGTGCGTTTCGAGTTCAATCAATCTCCAGCTGATATCAGAAAGTCCCATAAAAAATTTCTAAAAATTGCAAAAAATTATACAACTGAAGCTTCAGGATGTAGGGCATTCCACAGCGTCTGCGCAATATCACTCGCGCTGAATCCAATCAATTCAAATCCACCCGGCACAATCACATCATTCAATCGTGACACGTACTCGCCAATCGCAGCCTCACTCGAAGCGCCCATAAGCGCACGCTCCAACTCCGTCACGCCATCCTCCGGATGCATAAAGAAATCTCCGGTAATAGAAACGGCACTCAGGACATTTCCGGAAGCGCCATTCTCTACCTCACACTTCACGCGTAAGAGTTTTCCTCCGGTTACTTTGGTTGTTGCGACATATGGCATGGACGCATCATAACGAAGGGAAATGCCATCGTCTAGCTGTTTTTCAGATAGTGCCCGAGGAGTTTCCGTAACGCCTTTTTCTTCGGCAGATAAAGCCGGTACTCTTTGGCAAAAATCTGCTTATTCGCCTCAGGAAGCGTGTATTTCACGACGATATCATGTTTTTCTTTGCAGAGAATAATACCAATAGTCTCGCGCTCATCCTCGCGCTTCACCTTCCGATCGTACCAATTCACATACATCTGCATCTGGCCAAGATCCTGATGGGTAACCTTTCCAATTTTGAGATCAATCAACACAAAGCTCCGAAGAATTCGATTATAGAGCACAAGATCGATATAAAAATGATCACTTCCTGCCGAGATTCTTTGCTGGCGGGCGACAAAGGTAAAACCTTTTCCCATCTCAAGAAGAAATTTTTCCAGATTGTCGATAATAGCAGTTTCCAGATCTTTTTCGGTATACGCCGGCCTTTCTTCGAGCCCCAAAAACTCTAAAACATAAGGATCTTTCACGAGATCTTCAGGCTTTTCAATAATCTGCCCTTTGCCAGTGAGAGCTCGTGTTGTATGTTTAGTTTTACTCAGCGCAAGTCTCTCGAAAAGACAAGAGTTAATCTGGCGATCAAGTTCCCGCACCGACCATGTATTTTGTGACGTTTCGATGAGGTAAAAATTTCTTTCATAGGTATCTTTAATCGAGAGAAGACGAACAAAATGGGACCAGGATAGAGTTTGGAGCAAATTACGAGGTATTTTGAATTTCGCAGACAACGTCTGCGAAATTGCATTTTGAGATTCGGCAGACGACGTCTGCCGAATTGGCTTGTGAGATGTTTTGAATTCGGCAGACACTGTCTGCCGAATTTGTTTTCTATTTACTGAAGCCAGCAAATGAGGCCAAGCACGGAAAAAATTTCTCATATCCCGGAGGTTTCGGAGAGAAAAACCTTTCCCAAAATTCTTCGTCAAATCACGCGATAATTTTTCCAAAAGCTCTTCACCATACTTCGCTTTCAATTTCCCTTTCTGCTCATAATTCACAATATACTCACCGACATGCCAGTAGGTTTCTACAAGTATCGTGTTGATTTTTTGAACAGCCTCCCGCCTCGCCTCAGCGAGCAGTCCCGTAATTGATGAAAGAAGATGCATGTACCTCATTCCAGAATGCTAGCACCGATTTTACGGCTTGCAAAGGCCATTTTCATGTCATGATTTTGTTAAGATTCTGTAACAATTCTGTAATGTTTTTGTAATGTGATACAATAACGTCATATCTTCTTAAACTCACCACCCATGTCAGAAATAGCAACCATGCCCCATCCGGAACAGCACTCCGAACATCACACAGAAAATGGCAGCGGATTTTTTTCAATATTCAATCACGCACTCAGCATTGCCAAACAGCACTGGCTGATTTTTCTCATTCTCATCATTATAAGTTTTGCGGCAACGTTCGCGACCATATTGATAACGGGCGGAATTGGCCTCGGTGCCATGATGGTTGGCGGGGCAGCAGGAGCAGTGGCGATGGTGACACTGATGGCGCTCGTGCTGGTCGTATTGGGAGCTTTCATCAGTCTCGCAACCCTGAAAATAGTACATCTCACTATTTCCAACAAGGAGGTAAAGATCGGAGAGGTGCTGACATACGGACTAAAAAATATCTTGAGTTTCATCTGGGCAGGCATCGTCGGAACCGTCTATGCACTTCGATGGAGTCTGATTATCGTCGTTGGTGTTCCGCTGCTCTTACAAATTGTCAATACTGTAGCAAAATTTCCCATGCTCAACGATATTTCTGAGGGTGGGGGGATAGGGGAAATGGGTGGAATAGTAGAATATCCTGGAGTAAGAGGTGATTTATTTTCAATGCTTCCTGTTATAAATTTTGTACTAATGGCACTGGCAATTGTTGGAATAATACTGATGATGATAGCTCTTATTCGTATCATCTTTCTCGGATACGCCTTCGTCGCTGATGAAAAACGAGGAGTAGAAGCCGCAAAAGCAAGTATAGAACTCGTAGCGGGACGATGGTGGAAAACATTCGGATATTTTTTTCTCAATACCATCATACTTGGGATATCGATCATGATTATCGTCTTTATTGTCACGTTGGTTCTCGGTATAGAGGCCGGACAAATGGCGAATGGCCTCCTCTCGCAGCTCGCAACTATCCTTGTCGTGATCTTCAGTGCGGTGCTCTACGGGGCATACAAAAAAACAAGATAATGTTCCATGAAGCAAGAAAGATTAAAAAAAGACCCCAGAATAACTCCGGGGTCTTTTCGTATGAGCATATCTCATAACGTGATAACTCGCTTCGGCTCGACCAAAATTCCTGCTTCACTTCCAATCACCAGATTTGCTTTCGATTTTGGGAAGACGATCTGGGAATCTCGATCAACAGCCAGCGCTTTATCAGGATAGGTAGCATAGGTCGTTCCGGCAGAAAGAAATTCAAAGTTTTGAAAATCTTTCTCAAATGAAAATCCTGGCTGTGCCACGATATTTTCATAGGCATTACTATAGTCAAACTCATGAATAAGTTTACCGGTAGGAGTTCCTTTGAGGACTCCAAGTGTCTGTAATGCATGTCTGATCCGCTCAATAATAAGGAGCGTGTCGGGATTATCGATACCACCAGCCTCAACGGTGAGACCAAGTGCGCCCATGCTCTGGGCGAAGGTATCCGCATAGATGGGTTCACTAGTTGGCGAGCCCCAGCCAACACCCGTCATAAGATTTTGTATGCCAAGATTTGGAAGAATCTGTTTCATGAGGGGATGATCAAGAGTGAGTCCTCCAATAAATGGATCAGATGGCTTGATGGTGGAGTGAATATCAATGAAGGCATCACTCCCGGCGATGACACACTTCAGGGCCTGTGCTCTGATTTCTTCAGAAGTTGAGCCCTTTGGAGTGCCAAAACATCGATTGAGATCTTTCTGAATAAATCGGACATTCTTTTCAATGGCATCGAGATTTCCGAGAGCGACCTTGAGTGTTCCCGCGAGAACATTTCCGGCAGCCATTTCAGAAAGAAGCATCTGAATAACACTAAGACCCACACGTTCATTGCCGTGCACGCCACCGAAAATAGTAACCGTCGGCCCAGGATGTAGGCCATTCGCTTGCCACGCATACGGGATGAGAAGGTTTGATTCTGGAAAATCAGAGAGGGAAAGATTTGGTTGAGTTTGCATAAAAAGTAGGTGTAAAAAAGTGCAAGGCGAATAAAAAAAACCAGGACATAAAAAAGCCAGGCAGCCGTAGCTGTCTGGTCCTAAAAAATATTCACAAAAGATTAGAGGAGTCGACGATGTGGCTGCTTACGGCAAATTCGGAAGGCACAGCGGCGATGTCCACAAGTAGTGCACATGGATGAAGAAACTGAAATGAGTGAATAAGATATATTCATAAGAGCGAAGCATCTCACTATCCTAGAGCACTGTCAAATTTTTATAACAAAAAAGACCCCAGAATAACCCGGGGTCTTTTGATTGCTGAAAATATATCAGCGAGGGCTACTTCATCTCAACCTTCGCGCCGGCTTCTTCGAGAATTTTCTTCAACTTCTCACCTTCGGCTCGGTCGATACCTTCCTTAACTGGCTTTGGTGCGCCGTCGACGAGGTCTTTAGCCTCCTTGAGTCCGAGACCAGTTGCCTCACGAACAGCCTTGATCACGTTGATCTTGGCAGCACCTCCATCGAGGAGCGTGACGGTAACGGTTGAGCTCGCTTCTTCAGCGGCAGCTCCGCCACCAGCGCCTGGCATAGCACCCATCATCATTGGGGCAGCAGCCGTGACACCAAACTTTTCTTCCATAGCCTTCACGAGGTTAGAAAGATCGAGAACTGACAACTTCTCGACGAGGTCGAGAATCTTTTGTGCTTCTGTAGAGAGATCCATAGAAATGGGGGATTAAAAATATTTTGAATAAATGATAAGAAAAAATGCGGGAGCAAGTGACTTCGAAAGCTATGCTTTCTTCGCCAGAGCATCCAACGTCCTGACAAACTTCGAGAGCAAACCATGAAGGTTTCCATGGAAGCCCTGAATTGGCGACTTCATCATGTACACCAGCTTGGCGAGCAGCTCTTCCCTTCCTGGGAGTGACGCGTACTCGAGAGCCTCCTTTGCCGAGAGGATTTTCCCTTCAAAAAGTCCACCGAGGAGCGCGAGTTTTTCGTGCGTCTTGGTGAGACCCTTGAGGAGTCGTGCCGGAGCAATCGGGTCTTCGTAGCCGACCGTCATCGCCACCGAGCCTTCCATGACATCTCGTGGAATCTCGCTATAGCCATGTTCTTGCGCCGCCTTGCGGATCAACGTTTTTTTGGCAACCTTGTATCCAACTTTGTTGGCTCGCAGTTCCTTTCGAATCGCCGAAACCTGGGCAACGGTCAGACCGCGAAAATCAGCAAAAAAGACCGACTTGCCCTGAGTGAACATATCCTGAACCTCACTGAGCATCTCCGCTTTTTGTGCTTTGGTAGCAGCCATAAGAGTTTTGGGTTAAAGAATAAAAAGTGGTTTTAGAGCGTTTTGCGCTCTCAGCCGGATAAAATATACAAAAAAATCCCTGCACATGCAGAGACTCAAGTCCAGCTTTATTTTTTAGCCTTTCAGCTTCAAACAAAAGGATGCCATCTGTGGAGGTCTTCCGCCCGTTTTCCTTCGCCGTAAAGCTCCGGTTGGGCCGCCGCCAGTCTCTGATGCGCCGAGATATTACTAGCGAGATGAGGAGTTGTCAAATGAAAGAATATCCGTGAACCCATCTTGACTTCCCATCATATCTTATGTATTATAGTTACATAACAAATTCACCCATGTCCCGCACAAAAACCATAGATTATAGGAGAATGACCTTTTCATTACCGGTTGATCTGGTGGATGATCTGAGGTTGAACATTGAAAAAAACAAGATGAGCAGCTACCTGGCAGATCTCGCAAGAAAGGATTTAGCGCTCAGGAAGAATCAAAAAGAAGAAGTCGATGATTTCATCGAATCCATGCGAAAGTTCAGGAAAGAAAATAAGCCGGTAGATGCGCGAAGCAGTATAGAAATTTTACGTGAAATACGATATGGCGGAAAATAGTAATATCTCGGAAAGGGTAAAAAAACTACGACACCGAAGAATCGTTATTGATACGTCAGTACTCGTAAAATTTTTCATAGAAGAAGAAAATAGTGATTTCGTCAATGAGCTCATGATTTTGCACCAAAAAACCGAGCTGTCTCTCATCGCACCTCCGCTCATCATCTTTGAATTTCTGAGTGTCATTTCGAAGGTGTATAAAAATACCGAGAAGGCAAAAGGGTGTTTGAAAAAATTCTACCAATGCAAAATTGGAATGATCGACGCAACCTATGGCTATCTGGAAAGGGCCCTAAAAGGTGCCTGCGAGACCAATGTTTCATACTACGATAGTGGATATCACGCCCTAGCAAAGGAGATGCAGGGGGTGTTTCTTACGGCTGACAAAAAATACTACGAGACCATGAAAAGCAAAGGTTCTATCGTGCTTTTATCGGAGATAGCAGCCTAAAAATCATCAAAAAATCGGCTTATTCCAGAGCTTTTCCAGAGGTACTTGACAAAACAGCAAAAACAGGTTAAAATAAAACTAAACATAAAAATATTTAACCAAAACAAACGTATGAAACATCGTTCATTGCAAGTAACCGCTCTCGGTCTCATTGGAGTACTCGCCATTGGAAGTGGGGTCGTCTCCGGAAGTCTCCTCTCGGCGAATCTCATTGCGCAGAATCTTTTTAATAGCGAGGTGATACAAGATGTCCAGCGTGAGCAGGATGATGCACGACGCCTTGATGAAAATAAAAAGAATGAAGTTCGTCACCTCACCGACCGGGCACGCGAGTGTAAGGATATGACGAAACAGGCGAAACAGGGACAGAAGAATGGATCAAAGAGTGCCATAGAAATTGGCCAGCGCGTCGCGGTATTTTGTAGCGCGGTAGAAAAAGCAAAGCGCGCACTTTCACAAGCAAAAACCAATGAGGATATGGATACGCTTCGTGAGGAAGTCATTCAGCCGGAAGTAGCTGATGTTGCTCAGGAACTCTGGGAGTCTCTCAATGGTTTGAACGCTCAGAACGATGTCTTCCGTGGACTCAAGGAAAATAAATCCACCTGCAAGAATTTTGCCCGCTCGA
>CAYHPV010000050.1:0-7452 GCA_964358735.1 uncultured Candidatus Peribacteria bacterium
TGATGTCTGGGTTCGCAGAACCATGCGTCCGTGATGGTCGTGGAGTTTGTCGGTCACGAAAAATGTATCTTGCATGTCGCGTGCCGGATGATCTTTTGGCACATTGAGGCTCTCGAAGTTGTAGTGCTCAGACTCGATTTCTGGTCCGTCCATAATCGCAAATCCCATCTGCCCAAAAATTTCCTCCACCTCTTTTTGTACCTGGGAAAGGGGATGAATGTGGCCAGTTTTGACGTGCGTGCCCGGTCGGGTGACGTCGAATGAGTCATCGGAAAGTTGCTTCGTAAGCTCTTCTTTTTCGAGATGTTTTTGTTTCGTTTCGAGTTCGAGTTCAATTGATTTTTTGGCGTGATTGAGCGCCTGACCTGCCTCCGGTTTCTGGTCATTCGGGAGATCTTTCAATCCCGTCATCAGCGTCGTGAACGAACCTTTACGGCCAAGATATTTTACGCGGAGGTCTTCCAATTGCGTCAGCGATCCTGCCTGAGAAATTTCTTCCTGGGCTTCTTTGGCAAGTTTTTCGATGAGGTCTTTCATAGGTCTTAGTCGAGGTTTTGAGTCTGGCTTATTGTAATACGAATTTGCCCGAAAGGTAAGAGTTCTTTATGATACCTCCATGCAATCAGACTTTGATGTGGTTATTGTGGGGGCGAGCTTTTCGGGATTAACGCTGGCTCATCATTTGCCTTCTCATGTACGAACGCTCGTTATTGACGTGAAGCCGGCAGCGCTTCATATGGTTGAGTCTACTGGGCTTATTACGGTGCGGACTCGCGAGGAGTTTTCCGAGTTTTTCCCTATTGATACGTATATTACCAATCCTATTACAACCATCTGTGTCGTGGCGCCTGATTTTCAGGAGCACTTTTTTTCAACGACGAGTGAGCCGTGGATTTATCAGACTGATACCCGGGGACTCATGAAGCATCTTGCCGAGACCCTTCCTGGGCATGTCACCTATGAGTCGTCTGCTCTGCTGGTTGGCGTCGATCGAGCGATAGATGGGTCGGTGCAGGCGGTAGATGTTTTGCAGAATGGCGTCAAGCAGCGTGTAGCGACTCGCTTTCTCGTGGGTGCTGATGGTGGACGATCGAAGGTTGCGAGTCTCATTTCGGAGCTTGATCGTAATACCCGTTTCTTGATGGGCTCCGAAAAAGTTTTCTTTGGTGAGGTTCATCTCGGTCCAAATCCTGAAGAGACGATCTATCATTTTTGGTTTGGAGAATTTTCTCTTGGGTATGGAGGATGGCTTTCTCCTACGATTATTGAGGGAAAGAAGGCGTTTCGTATTGGACTCGCGAAGTTGCAAAAAGATGTTGGGGAAATCCAGGAACTCCTTATGAAATTTACGAAATTATTGGTAGATAATGGGACGATTACTATTCATGGAGATCCTGAAAAAGCTCATTATTCTTTCGGGAGTCCTATTCCAATGAGTGGGGCGCTGAGTCGCGTGTCTCATAAGAATGTACTTTTACTTGGTGATGCCGCTGGTTTGTGTGGGGCTTTTGCGGCTGATGGAATCAAAGGTTCTGTTGTTTCTGGAAAAATTTCTGCGCCACTTATTGCATCTTTTTTGAGTGGTGATGGGGCGGCACTGTCTGGTTTTCATGACCGCGTGAATGAGCATGGAAATCTCATGGAGTACTACAAAAGACAGGTTCGATACCGCTGGATCTGGGATCGCATGAAGTCGAATCGAACGTTTCGCGCCATGTATAATATTATTTCCGCTGAACGAGATTCATTTCTTGATCAGTTTTGTGACAGTAAGGATAAGCGAAAAAGTCTCGTTTGGGTGGTGCTGAAGGCGAAGCATCTTTGGAAGCTCGTGGTGTATAGCTGGTATATTTTTCTGGATTTTTTTGTGAGGAGGTAGTTACATTTGTCTATTATAGACAACAAAAAACCCACCTTTTATAGAGGTGGGTTTGAATTGTTTCGTGAGAAAAAATTACCGAACAGCGTCCTTAAGTGATTTGCCAGCCTTGAAAGCAGGAAGCTTCATAGCTGGGATCTTGATCTTGATCGAAGGGTTGCGTGGGTTGACGCCCGTTCGAGCCTGTCGCTTTGAAACACGGAATGTTCCAAAACCGGTGATCGTTACACTTTCGCCACGTTTGAGTGACTTAGTGATGTGAGCGAGAACTGCATCGAGAACCTCTGCAGCAGCCTTCTTCGTAACGCTAGCAGCGTTTGAAGCGGAATTTACCAAATCCTGTTTTGTCATAGGATGATGGGGTTAAAAAAAATATATAGTGAATGGGGGATGCCAACATGACTTTGAAAACCATGCGTACATCACGAAATTCAACAGCATTATAATTTTCTTAATTTCTTTTGCAAGAGATTTTGTGTTATTTCCGCTGAAAAGGTACTGTTGTGACACATTTGTGAAAATATGTAAATTTGATTTTGGCTTGTTTAAGCTGAAATTCGCTTGTTATTTGACAGGCGAGAATTTCTCAATACAATCAATAGGTACGTCAGGGCTCTATTTTTTCTTTTATTCATACTCGTGGCAAAAGATCTCGTCATCGTTGAGTCTCCTACAAAAGCGAAAACCATTTCACGTTTTTTGGGCGGCAAATACATCGTTCGCGCCTCTATGGGACACGTACGTGATCTGCCGAAATCCAACATGGGTCTTGATATTGAACATGATTTTGAGCCACAGTATATGATTCCTCCGGAGAAGAAAAAGGTGATTGCGGAGTTGAAATCACTCATGGATAAAGACTCGAATGTGTGGATAGCGACTGATGAGGATCGGGAAGGAGAAGCCATTGGTTGGCACCTTCTCGAGGCGCTGAAGGTCGATCCGAAGAAGCAGGAGGTGCGACGAATTGTTTTTCATGAAATTACTGAAGGTGCGATTTTGAATGCTTTAAAAAATCCTCGACAGATTGATCAGCATCTCGTGGATGCTCAGCAGGCGCGTCGCGTGCTTGATCGATTGGTGGGTTATGAGCTCTCTCCTTTATTGTGGAAGAAGATTCGATATGGACTCTCAGCTGGTCGCGTGCAAAGTGTGGCGGTGCGGCTGATCGTTGATCGTGAACGGGAAATTCAGGCGTTCAAACCCGTTGAGTACTGGAGCATTGTTGGAGATTTTCTCACGGGCGCTCAGCAGAAATTTTCCGCCGCATTGGCAAAAATTCATGGAAATGCCGCGCGCGTCGGAAACGAGCATGAGGCGATGACTATCTATAATAAGGTAAAGGACGATCAGTTTCATGTGTCCGCTATCGATGAAAAAGATGTGAGTCGGACGCCGGCAGCCCCTTTCACCACCTCGACCTTGCAGCAAGAAGCATCCCGTAAACTTGGCTTCTCGGTCAAGAAAACGATGATTCTTGCGCAGCAGCTCTATGAAGGTATCGATGTTGGAGGTCAGCCAACCGCACTCATTACCTACATGCGTACCGATTCGATGAATCTGTCCGAGACGGCTCTTACCCAGGCGAAGAAAGTTATTGCTGATTTGTATGGGAAAGAATTTGTCCTGAGTGAGCCCCGAAAATTTAAATCGAAAAAAGGTGCGCAGGAGGCCCATGAGGCGATCCGTCCGGTTGATATTTCCCTCGAGCCGTCTGAGGTGAAGTCGGATCTCGATCGTGATCAGTTCCGTTTGTATGAACTTATCTGGAAACGCACGGTGGCCTGTCAGATGGCTGAGGCGGTTTTGAAGCAAGTTGGTGCGGATATCGTGCCTGATCATGCGCCGGAGTATCTGTTTCGTGCGACGGGTCAGACCGTTGTTTTTCCTGGATTTATGAAGGTGTATATGGAGGGAACAGATAGCGAAGACGAGGCTGGAGACAGCGCGCAGACCGATGGAAAAGATGGGGAAAAACTGATGCCGAAATTAACGGTGGATGAAGCCGTGGCACTTGAACAGTTGGTTCCAGAACAACATTTCACGAAGCCACCGGCGAGATATACGGAGGCGTCGCTGGTGAAGAAATTGGAGTCTGAGGGTATTGGACGTCCCTCCACGTATGCGCCGACGATCTCGACGATTATGGCGCGTGAGTATGTGGAAAAAGAGGGGAAGGCGCTGAAGCCTACCGATCTTGGCATGATTGTCACGGATTTATTGGTTGAACATTTTCCGGGCATCGTGGATTACAAATTTACGGCTGAGATGGAAGAAGATCTCGATCGTATCGCTGAAGGTGAGAAAGAGTGGGTACCAGTGATCCGATCTTTTTATACTCCGTTTCATGCACTCGTTGCTCGAAAAGATATCGAAATTTCTAAAGACGATGTTATCAAAGAGCGGGTGCTTGGGGTCGATCCGGTGAGCGGGAAAGACGTGGTGGTGCTGAGTGGTCGATTTGGGCCGTATGTTCAGATTGGACACATGGAGAAAAAACCTGAGGGCGAAAAAGTGGTGAAGAAAAAGAAGGCGCCAAGTCTGAAGGGCTTGTCAAAAGAAGAAAAGGCGAAGGTGAAGGCGGCAGAAGCTGCCCGTAAACTTGCGGAAAAAGAAGAGAAGAAGAAAAATAAGTTGCGGAGTGCTTCGTTGCCGAAGAGTGTCTTACGTGACGATGTGACGCTTGAGCAGGCACTCAATTTATTGAGTTTTCCGAAAGAGCTTGGTGAGATTGGAGGTGAAAAAGTCATGTTGTTACTGGGTCGATTTGGGCCGTACTTCAAGGTCGGCGAGAAGAGTGTTTCGCTGCCTGCTGAGTACGATCCGTTGAGTATCGATTTTGACCAGGCGAAGGTGATTATTGCTGATGTGGTTGCGAAGAAAGCGGCTGCCATGATTGCGTTGCGCACGCTGGGTGTTGATCCCGTGAGCGGTGGTCAAATTGATGTGAAAAATGGTCGATTTGGTGCGTACGTTACCGATGGAAAAACCAATGCTTCTTTGGGGAAGAAATTTGATGCCGAACTCATTACTCTTGAAGAGGCAATTGATGTGATTGCGAAGAAACGGGCGAGGGGGCCAAGTAGATGGAAGGGGCGAGGGAAGAAATAATTGAGTTTGGCTACCTCACCTTCGTCGTGACCTGATAGTCGAGGCGTTTGTTGAGCATGAGGCGGGTTTGGGCTTCGATGGCGGGGATGGAGACGAGGAAGATGCTGGTGATGGGGATTAAGATCCACTGGATGCCAATGGAGAGGCGTTTGAACCAGCCTATGTGTTTGCTGAAGGTGAGTATTTGGTAACTGAGGAATGCGGAGATCAGGACACCGATGGCGGCGAGATTCAGAATGCTGGATGCGAGATTTGGGACGTTGTGTGAGAGAACGGTATTTCGAAATGCTGGGTTTAAGAGATTCGGAAGATAGCCGGTAAATGCCAGAAGAATCGGTGTCGTGGCCCAGTAAAAATGGTCCTGCAAGAGTGAAAAAATCGCATCGAGACGCTTGAGGAGAGGAATTTCTTTATTGTAGAGGAGATTGATGGTGACAAATGGAAAGTCGGTGACGCCCCACGCCCAACGACGGAGTTGTTTGTACTGATCTTTGATCGTTCCGATGTACGTTTTTGATTGCACGGCGTCCATATAAATTGGTGTGTATACTTGTACGAGTTCGTTGTGGCCTTTGTACTTTATGTAGGATGTCCAGTATTGACGGGAGTCTTCGGGGATGACCATCGGGTCCCAAAAATCGCTATCTACTGCGCTTTGGAAGCCCATGGATCGGCTGGAAAAACTTTTGTATCGCTTCGGATTCATCGACTCTGCGAGACGAATAAATGTGGATGATAGTGAAATCATGCGTATGGCCATCGGTACTTCCCAGATGTTGTTGTGGAAAAAATGAGTGGGCTGGTAGGTTTTTATCGTGCGATTTTCCTCGATGAGATACCGAAATGTGAGTTCTGAAAAGTATTGTGGATCGACGACGGTGTCGGCATCGAAGTTTGAGAGAATCACATTTTCGTAGGCGATGTTGTGTTCGTCGAGATAGTTTTTTAGTTTTTTTCCTGCCCAGGTTGCATTGGCTGCTTTTCCCGGGATTTCGTTTGGAAGATTTTTTGGATGAATGGTCGTGATGAAGGTATGAAATGCGTGGCCGAATTCCTTTTTCATTATTGCTGCGTATTTTTCGGCATTGATTTTATCGCTTTCTTCTCCTGAAAAAATGAGTATTATTTTTTTTGGATCGATGTGACTATTTGTGTATGAACTGATCGATTGCCTGATGAGTTCTAGGGGTTCTTTGCAGGTGACGAAGAGAATGGCGTGGAGAATTTCCGATGGTTTTTTGTACTGGTTTTTCGTTTTGAGATGTTGAATTGTGGTCGCGACATTTCTATAGGTTTCTTCGAGTTTTCTATTTTCTATCGTTCGCCGTGTCGCGAGATTCTGAATAGCGGTGTCGAGGTGTTCCGGGTGTTGCACGAAATCAAGAATCTGTGTCCAATCGGTTTGTTGGGCGAGTTTTGTTTTTCTATACCCCATGAGGAGATCAAAAGAGAGCTTCACTGAGCGAAAAAGCCAGTACATGGTATAAATAATGGCGAAGATGGCCACATATTCTGGCAGGTGATATGAGAGAATGATCGGCAGGATGAGTATCGTCCACGTCAATGCTCCTGGAAGCATCTCGAGGAGTCGCCAGTATTTGTGATGTTTTATGAGATGCATGGGTGTGGATGCTCTTGATGCGTTTGGTACGCTCGGTTTATTCTACCATATTTTTTGTCTCGATTTCTGGGTATTTTTGAAGCTGTTCAAGGAAAATTGCTTTAATATTCGTGAGTTGTTCTGGTGTGCGTGCCTCAAATCTGAGCGTGAGATTTGGGCTTGTATTTGAGCAACGTACGGCTCCCCATGAACTTGTGTCGAAGTTCACGCGAACGCCATCGATCGTGATACACGGATAGAGTTTGGTAAAGTGTTCCGTGAGTTCCGTTACGATTGCGAATTTTTTTTCATCGGGACAGTGGAGCTTGTATTCCGGAGTAGTGAAGAGTTTTGGAATTTTGTCGAAGTGAGTGGAGACGGGATCTTGCGATAGAGAAAATATTGAAAGTAGCCTGAGGGCTGCGAGAAATGCGTCATCAAATCCATAATAATTTTCGCCAAAAAAGAAGTGACCACTGATTTCTCCGCCGAGAGGGGAGTTGATTTCTTTCATTTTTGATTCGATAAATGAGTGACCGGTTTTGCTCATGACTGGTATGCCACCTGCCTCACGAATGGCATTAATAAGCGTCTGGGAAACTTTTACGTCGAAGACGATTTGTGCTTTTTCTTGACGCCTCAGAAGATCCTGCGCCAGGAGGAGCAGAAGAAAATCAGCAGAGTGATGTTCACCTTTTTCATCGACGTTGCCTACACGGTCGCCGTCACCATCGAACGCAATGCCGAGGTCTGCGTGCGTTTCCAGAACTTTTTGAGATAGGTCGATCATATTTTTCGCTTCCTCAGGATTGGCTTCGTGATTGGGATAATTGCCGTCGAGTTCGCAGTGAAGCTCTGTGAC
>CAYHPV010000051.1:0-7318 GCA_964358735.1 uncultured Candidatus Peribacteria bacterium
GCTCTTCCTCGACGCTAAAAAAATCGGCAAACTTCTCAATCTCAATAATTTCGTCGGCTACCCGATAACTCGTATATGGCTCACTCTTGCCTTTTTCACAGATAGCAATCGTCCGAAATCCCTCATCTTTCGCCCCCTTCAAAATCTGAAGTGCCGAGTGGCTTCCGAGGGTGGCGATGGTGTAGTCCTGAACCGAAGGCATATCGTGATAAAAATAATGTTAAAGCTAACAAACGGTATTTTCAAACATTGTACAAATATTTATAATCTTTGTCCAGTGAAAAATAAAACACTCGCGAAAAGGCCACCCGCCCCCCGGCAGATGACCTTTACCTCTCCTCACCGTCAATAATTAGAGTTGAGCATCTACAGCATCACCAGATGCTGGCTTTTCGTTCGCTTCTTTGCCACCTCCACATGTTTTGCGAGTATCTTTGAAGGTATCCCATGCTTTTTGTCGTGCCTCTTTGAAGGTTTGTTTAGCTGTTTTCAATGAGGTTCTAAAATCGACCCATGCCTTCAGGACGGCATCCTCACGCGCATCGGCATCAGCAACCAACCACGCAGCCTTGAGCGCGCTGCGTCGTGTGGTAAGCAAAGCTTTCACACTCACCGAATAGGAATCATACGCATTGATCATGGCGGTATCACGAACATCAACAGCCGTCGACATACACGGACCATCGAGTTTTTTCTTTGGAGTTTTTTTATCATCATTTTTATCGTCGCGATGATCTTTGTCTTTTACCTCAGCCTGATGTTTCGCTTTTAGAGCAGCCTTCGCATCAGCCGAAAGATGGCCGAGTTTCAAGCCGTGCTGAGAGTTGAGAGAACCTTGAACTGACGCAAGCGCTGAACCAGAAACCGAACCGCCCAAATCATGCGCCGCCACCGTCATCGCCTGTGCGGTCACAAGAGCGACAGCAACGAAAGCGAGAGAAACAAGTTTATTGCCTATCATGGGATGAAAAATTAAAAAATAATTGATCGAACGAGTGAGGAAAAATTTCTGCAGAAACATTTCACTGCCAATACATACATGACATCATCATGAATGGTTACGACCTGGCACCCGGGATGCATTGACTGCCGCTCAAGATATTTTATTACAAAAATCCGGCCCCGCAAGGGGACACAGTAAGCACGGGCCCGGCGAAGCATCCTCTGGAGGGCTGAAGCTGACAAATAAGACATATTGTAAATTTATGTTTTGGCTTGTGCGCACGCACACTTTTTGCTACCATCCCACCATGGCTCGAATGGCAATCATCCAGACCGAACTCACCCGCGACACAATTCCGCCGGAAGAACTCGTGAGAATACCCGAGGGAGAGGTACACAACCAAACCCTCATACGTAAAGGCGACTGGATAGGATTTGACCTAGAAGTTCCACGTGAATTCGGGTACGTGAATTTCGGACGATCCCGCGGACTCAACGTAAAAACAGGAGAGCTCCATATCGGCAATATCCAAGTCGAGTCTCGACTCGAAAGAAGACTCGAAGAAGACAGTCGCGATTTTTCTCGACCACAGACTCGAAGTGGACAGGTATACGGACGCGCTCCCATCATCATGGAGCTCGAACGCCTCGCACGAGAGCAAATCGGCACCATGGAGCTTCTGGATGTATACAATGACTATGATCCAAAAAATAAAACATCATCCGACATCGAAGCCTTCGAAACCTGGAAAGCGCAGTATCTGGCCGCCGTCACCGCATCAAAAACAGGCAAGCCACGAATCGAGCATTTTTACCGGCACAATAGACAACGCGGCGACCGGATGTTGATGCCGAGCGTTCTTCGCACCTTCTTCGGCGAGCGTATCCATACAATGATGAGTCAGATCCGCTAAGGCACACCACTCGTTAAATAGCCTGTGTACACATGGATACACACGTGTACACAGGCCCGCTGAATAGCTATCCTCCAGGCCAATCACCTCGAAAAGCTGCCCTTGCCTGAAAGCTGAATTTTTGGTATAATAAAACGATATCGCCGAACCTAAAAAAGCCAACACTCAAATCACCCCCATGGCAAACATCCTCATCCTCAACCGCGACAGCGCAAACACCGCCGACACCATCGCCTCGAGCGCGACCAGCGCGATGATCAAGTCGCTTGGCCACACCGTCACGATCACCACACTCAAAGATCTTACCAGTGGCGAACTCCCGCCAAACACAAACTGCGTTTTTTTCTATCCCGATCTTATGCAAATTCTCCCAATCGAGAAGCTCATGCGCGCCCACCCGGACATTACGTTTATCATGACGACCGCCTCCGCCAAAGATCGAAGCTTCAGCCCCGACGCCGACGGCGACAAGTTCCCCAACTTCAAAATTCTCCCACGGCCGTTTAGCGTGGACATCCTCAAGGAGCTCTTGAAATAGCCAAAAGATAAACTCTAGCGGCAATAATCACTCGTTTTACCACTTTGCCCATCGGTACCAGGCAACATTTTTAGCCGCGCAGAATCCTCCGGGGACAATAAATCGAGCCAACACAGCGCACGCTCATTGTCATACGTGCCATATGCTTCATGTACTTGCCACTGAGGATCTTGCGAGATGGCATTTTTCGTCCAGCGTTCAAAGACCCCAAAGTCAAAAGAGGTGTTTGGACTACCATCTTCCCACTTGAATCCAACAGCGGTAGCGATGACTTCACCGGCTTGAACATGTATGCTCGGACGAACGGCGTGGGTTTCAGAAGAGTTGTCGTTTGCTGGAGTTATTTTATCAAACAGCGCCTGGAACCTTGGTGCTACCGTCAATAAATGGCCAAAGGTGAGGCGTAAACCACAGTCAGTTTGAAATTCCATAGCATACTGTATTCCGACCGTTTGATGATTACTCGCCACGCGCACCAACTCAGCATCAATGGGGGCTTTTACTATAACTTCATCATTATTGAGTCGACTCAACGCAAACCCACCATGCGGTTTATAGTCGCCACCACGAAACTGACCCGGATACAAAACAGACGTAACATCCGCAATATTGACCGGCGATTGGAGTGTCGGACAGGTGTTCTTTTTACTCATAAATAGCAGGCTTCGAAAATCACCCTTTACCCAGCCATACATCAAAATTAAACACATCAATGTGAGGAAACTGCCAGCTATAAGCGACATTCTTTTCATAACTCAGACTATAGTCTCGAATGATTGTGGAGGTAAGGGATTTTTAGCTTTAGATTTGACATATGGCAAAAAATGAGTAAAATAACATACTTAGAAATAAACCCCCAATTCATGAATTCATTTTTAGAAAAAGCACTCGTCATCGGAGCTCTTGCGATGCCAGCGATAACTGGTTGCGAGAAGAAAATTGAAAAGCCGGCGGCTCCGATTCATAAGATGCAAGAGGATACGCGCGTGATGGCGGCTCAAGAATTTCAGAGTCAAGAGACGGAATTATCGAAAAGGTTTGGCCAGGATATGGCCGCATCGGCAAAAGGGATGGCAACTGATTTAATGACACTTCTGCAGCGACAATGCGGAGGGTTAACAGGAAAATTTGTAGGAAAAATGAGTGCCGAAGCCAGCAAAGGAGCAGGTGGATATCAGCTGGTTGGCTTTATAGAGTTGGATAAAAATCCAATCACTCAAGAAGTAGGAAAATGTATCGAGAGAACAATGGGCAAAGTTAAAGAATTTGGAAGAGGAAATTCTGGAGCAAATTGTGTCGTAGCGCATGACGCTCCGCACATTCCGAAAGACGCAGACCTTTTGAAGCTGGATAGGTCAAAAATGTATCTTCCTTTTTCAATTAATTGTTCGGTAGAGTAATTTTCAAGTAGAAGGGTCTGTAGAAAGGCTAATGCCTGAAAAACCGATATCCCGTCGTAACCATGCTCAGGCCGAGTTCATCGGTTCGTTTGAAGACCTCCTCATCACGGATTGAGCCACCCGGCTGAATAATGGCCGTGACGCCATACTTCGCCGCAGCCTCGACACCATCAGGGAAGGGGAAGAAGGCATCCGACGCCATCACGCTTCCTGGAATCGCGTCTCCGCCCTTTGTCGCGCCAATGAAGACACTATCGACTCGTGACATCTGACCTGCGCCGATTCCCGTGGCGACCTCTATATTGCCGTTCACTTTTGCAAACACCACCGCATTGGAGTGAACATGCTTCACGACAATATTCGCAAAGAGCATCGCTCGAATTTCCTCAGCAGAAGGAGATTTTTTGGTCACAACTTTTAAATCTTTTTCACCCACAATGTAGGTATCTTTCGTCTGCACGAGAATACCGCCCGCCACTTTTTTAATATCTCGACTATGGAGATCTCGCTCCAGCTTGCCAGTTTCAAGTAAGCGCAAATCTTTTTTCTGACTCAATCTCGTCATCGCATCCGCATCAAAAGATGGCGCAATAATAATTTCCAAAAACCATTTTTTCTCAAAAATAAAATCAGCCACGCCTTTCGTGCAGGTATGATTCAACGCAAGAACTCCACCGAACGCTGACATAGAGTCGACGTTGAACGCCGCCTCAAGTGCCTCTTCAATCGTCTCAGCCGTCGCAACACCACATGGATTGTTGTGCTTAATAATGGCGGCCGCAGGCCGCGTAAACTCCTTCACCAGTTCAAGTGCGCTATCACCATCCACAATATTATTAAAAGAAAGTTGTTTACCATGCAGCATCTTTGCATTGGTAATATTTGGATCATGATTTTCTGGATTTCGGAAAAATACCGCTTTCTGATGTGGATTTTCGCCATATCGCATCGACATGACTTTTTCGTAGTGCAGGTCAAGAAGCTCCGGCTCACCAAGTTGCGTGCGAAGATAATGTTCAATCGCCTCATCGTACTGGTACGTTCGGGTAAAAGCTTTTCGTGCCAATCTCTTTCGCATCTCCAAACTCGTCTCGCCATTTGCCTCGATCTCGCTCCACACCGTCTCATAATCTCGAGGGTCCACAACCACCGCAACACTCTTGAAATTCTTCGCCGCACTGCGAATCATTGACGGTCCACCAATATCGATGTTTTCAATGGCATCCTCTTCTGTAACGCCTTCTTTTGCAACGGTTTCTTCAAACGGATACAGATTTACCACCACCATATCAATCGGCTCGATGCCCTGTTCCTTCAAAACCCGCATATGCTCAGGATTATCCCGCACAGCAAGAAGCGCCCCATGAACCTTCGGATGCAGCGTCTTCACCCTCCCATCAAGCATTTCCGGAAACCCGGTTACCTCGCTCACATCCGTTACCGTCAAACCCGCCTCGCGCAAAGCTCGAGCGGTACCACCAGTCGAGAGGATTTCCACCCCTTTTGAAGCTAACTTTGTCGCAAACTCGATAATGCCTGTCTTGTCCGAAACACTGATTAAGGCGCGCATACAAAGCTGGTTACATGGCTATTTCAAGCGCTAAACCCGCTAGACCTCGCGGAGTATAGAGGAAAACCAGCAGTCTGTCTACCATCAAAATCCCCAAAATCCATGATATTGACCCACTACGATAGAGTGTGTATAATAGTTACACAATATTATTACACACTCCCATGTCTCAACTCAAAACATCAAAGCGAAAAAGAGTAAATTTTATGGTCGATGAGAAAGTGCTGAGCGACCTCCACGAACACTGCCATAGTGGTGATCGCAGTGATTTTGTCAACGAAGCGGTTCAGGAAAAACTCATACTCACGAAGAGGAAAAAAGCTTTTGAGCTCATGGAAGAGTTTAGAAAAAAACACAAAATACGAATGACCACCGCGCAAATAATTAAAGCAAAGAATTATGGCCGAGAATAAAGATTCGTTTATTGTTGACACATCAGTGCTTCTTAAATTTGTGGTAAATGAGGAAGAAGACATGGTTCAAGCAGAGAGGCTAAGAAAACTTTTTATTGAAGGTGATATTCAAATAGCTGTTCCGTCAATTTTCTATTATGAACTCACAAATACACTCATTCGAAAAATATCAGCACATGAAGCGATGAAGGCAGTATCTTTTTTTCGTCTCACCGGCCTGCAGGAATACGATTTTGACGATATACTGATGAGTCATGCGTTGTCGCTTCTTACGGACTCACTCAAGGTTTCAGTATACGACGCGTCATACCACGCTCTGGCTATTCAGAAGAAAGCCACCTTCATCACCGCCGACAAAAAATACTATCAGCACATGAAGCACCACGGTCATGTGAAGCTACTGAGTGAGTGGAAATAGATATTTATCGCAACTTCTCTCTTAGTCCTTGCATCCAGGCGGCTGCAACTTTTTCCAATGGAAGAGAAAAGCCTAAATCTCCAGTAAATTTCACCGTCTGTTCGGTAGTTGTGGTGCCAATCTCATATACTTCCACTCCTCGCTTTTTGCAGGTGTCAGTAAATATCGCAGCATGTTCAGATGCAGCCTCCACAATAAATCCGCCCGTTTCGCTGAATAACTTCTTGTCGACTCGCAATTCACCAACACTCGCAATTTTCGACACATCAATCGTCGCACCCACGCAGCCCTTCATGCCATTGGCGCTCTCCAGGTGCGCACCGAGGCACATCTCGGAAACCGCAACGGCAAGGCCACCTTCGGCAATCGCGTGTGCGCTCAAAACAAGTCCCGCATCCACCGCATCGGTCATGGCAAAAATTTCTTTTTCAACGGTCGAAAAATCTGGTTTTGGAACATTCGCACCTACGGTCATACGAAGCGCACGATAATATTCACTCGCGCCACACTCGTCACGCCGCACACCGATCATAAAAATTTTACTATCAGCCTTTTTAAGTTTCATCGTCACGGCTTTCCTCGAGTCCTCCATGCGTCCGAAACAGGCCAATACCGCCGATGGGGGAATCGCGCCTCCAGCTCCTTCGTTATACAAACTCACATTTCCTGAGATGACCGGCGTCGCAAAGTCGAGATGATTTTTTAAATGAATACCCTCAAGAGCTTCTTTAATTCCGCGAATACCATCGACCAACTCAGCCATCTGATCAGGCTTTTCCGGATTGCCATAATTCAAACAATCCGTCACCGCCTGCGGATACGCGCCCACGGCTGCGACACTTCGCATCGACGCCACCACCGCATTGGCACCCTGCCAGTAGGCGCTGATGTCTCCATAAAATGGATTTCCGGCCACACTCGATGCCAAACCAGCATGGCGTTTTTCACCGAGTTCCTCGTGATCCAAAAACGGCTGCATCACGCTCGCATCCGATTCGCCACTTTCGAGCACCGCATAACCCTGAACTTGCTTGTCATATTTTTCATACACCGGTTTTCTGAGAGCGATATTTTCACTGCCGAGCACGTCCAGCAGGATCGAATCCAAATCCGAAGGCATTTC
>CAYHPV010000052.1:0-7263 GCA_964358735.1 uncultured Candidatus Peribacteria bacterium
AAGTAGATGGTATCGTCGTTCCTGGAGGATTCGGAAGTCGGGGTACCGAAGGAAAAATCATGAGTGCGCAGTATGCACGAACCAATAAAGTTCCGTACCTCGGCCTCTGTCTCGGTATGCAGCTTATGACAATTGATTTTGCACGTCATGCCCTCAACAACCCAAATATTACCTCTGAGGAATTTGATGAAGAAAACAAACTCACGCCAGACAACTATGTCATTCACTTCCTCCCTGGTCAGTCAAAAAACAGCGAAAAAGGTGGTACGCTGCGGCTCGGGGTCTACGACTGTGAAATCAAAAAAGGCACAAAAACCTATGAAGCGTACAAGAAAACAACCATTCAGGAACGTCACCGTCACCGTTACGAATTCAACAACGACTATAAAGAAAGACTTGAAAAAGCCGGTATGATATTCTCCGGTATGAATCCGAAACAGAATCTCGTCGAGATCGCCGAAATCAAAGATCATCCATTTATGGTGGGATCACAGTTCCATCCAGAGTTTCTCTCACGTCCAAACCGTCCTCACCCGCTCTTCGCGGCATTTATCACAGCAGCGATACATCATGCCAAAGTATAGCTACACGGTTATCAATCAGGAAGGCCAAAAACTCACCGGAACCATCGAGGCTGCGAACGAAACCGCTGCGCGGGAATCGCTCAACAAGCTGGAGTTTCCTATTCTTGATATCACGGAAATAAGCCAGGACTCCTCAGTAAAAACAGAAGAAAAAAGCCAAAAATTCGAGTTCCAGGCCGTCGATCAAAATGGACGTAAAGTTGTCGGAACGATCGCCGGCGAAGATCAATTCAGTGCGTTTAAACGTCTCGTGAATGAGTACCACTTCGCCGTCGAGTACATCTACGCGACGACCCTGTCACAGGGAGCCAAGGACGAAGAAAAAAGGAGAGGGGTCGTCGAGCTCTATACCACACTCAAACAAGAACAATCACAGGCGGGTGGCGCAGCAGAAACCGCGCAGCAAGATACGGCAGCTCTCGGTAAGGAAGAAAATGAAAAACGAGCGATGGAACAGGCCGACTTTGTCCTGCAAAAAGTCGAAGTCCTGATCCGTGATTTTGGGGAAACGATTAAGCCAGACGACCGAAATATCATTCAAAAAAAAGCCGATCGCCTCGTCCGTCTCAAAACAAGTAAAAACATCGACTACGTCAAACATCTCTCTGAAGATCTTCTCATGTACCTGCAAAATCAGGAGATCTATCTCACAAAAGAAAAATCCGACAAAAAGCTCCAGTCGTTCCAGCTCGATATGAAACGACTCCTCAACGACATTCATCAGGAAAAAGTAGGTGTCTCGGCCAGTCAGCAAATTCTCAGTTCCATTAAGCATTGGAATCAGCAACATATCGAGTCAAACTCAGCACCATCCTGGTGGGAAAAAATGGCGAAAAGCCTCTTCGAATTCATTCAGAATCTCCTCGAAGAGCCACCGGAAGTCACGGCTATCAAAGATAAAATTCGAATAATTAAAAGGCAAATCTGGGACTACTACATCATGTACTTCAAGGAAAGTGCGCTGGAAATACGTGCCGAAATAAAAGAGACCATCCGTACACTCAAAGAACAAAAAAACGAACTCTCGCTCCAGCTTGATGGTTTAAGAAAAAAAATAGATGAAGAGGCGAAACTCGTAGAAAAAGAGACGACGTGGGATAAAATAAATAAAGACCTCGTATCCGTAACCGGTTGGCTCTTGGCCATCTACTTCATCCTGCATGTCGTGAGCAGTTACTTTGAGCAGCGCACCATGCCGATCCGGATCAATCTTCCATTTCCAAAAGTCACCGAGTTCAAAAGTTACTACCTCACAATGGTGACACTCCTTCTTGCCCATAGCGCTTTTCAGATTCGACAGCTCGCCGGAATAAAAAAAGTCTGGGGAAATCTCGTGCTCTTTCCGGCAGTGACCTGCACGATTCTATTCACCATAGTTAATTTTTCTTAAGGCCCCTTATCTATGTACCCCGTTCTTGTCGAAATTGGTACTATTTTTATCTCGTCACTCTGGGTATGCGTGAGTGTCGGATTTTTCATATGGGGCTTCGCACTCATCAAAATAACACAGCTCCAGAGCCTCAAAATGGCATTCCTCGTGAATAGCTTTTTCCCGATGCTCCTAGTGGGAGCACTCTCCGGAAGAGTGATCTATCTGCTCACCAATCTACCAGAGGTACTCACGGGATCGCCCGCGGCGATAGTCATACACATCATCAGCTTCTGGGATCGAGGATTCAACTTTTGGGGAATCGCCGCAGGGACCATAGCCTACCTCGTCTATCGAGCGAAAAAAGAAGAAGAGGATGTGGCAACATGGCTCGATACCATAACGCTCGCCTGGCTCGCCGCCATACCACTCGGACACGTAGGAAGCCTTCTTGAGGGCATAAATTATGGACGGGAAACCGACCTGCCATGGGGCATCATCTTCGAAAGCTATACGGTGCCCTATACCGTACCAATCCATCCAACACAGGTGTACGCGTTAATCTACAGCATCATCATCTTCGGTCTCATAGCCTATTTCTCGCTCTGGAAAAAAACGATAAAAGAGGGTGAAACCATCTTTATAGCCGTATTGAGTTACGGAACGCTGCGCTTCATCGAAGAGTTTTTTCGTGGAGATGAAGCCATCGAACTCCTCGGACTCCACCTCGCACACTGGGTAAGCCTCTTATGCGTACTCTGGGCTGGAATTTCCCTCCTACTTCGCTATAATAAGCTCGATTTTATTCTTAAAAAGCATTAACTCTTAAAACATCAGCCCATGGATACCATGCTCGACGTACTCAGATACTTTTTCTATCCAATTCCAGGAAGTAAATTTGCCTACTACATTCCCCTACTCATCTTTGTAGGACTTTGTATTGCAGGCACCATAGCGATGAAGTATTACATCAGAAAACAGGGTTCAGAAAACAAGGCATTCAAGAGAACATTCGGTCACTTTTCCTATCCACTCCTCTGGATAGCATTCCTTTTGCTCCTCAATCTCTTTGGTCGATATGAACGCTTTCCGCTTCTGGGAAGTCGCTTCGTGCTCTACATCGCGCTCGTCTGGGCCGTGTACTCAATCGGAAAAATGGTCTACAGCGCGCTGAAAATCTATCCAGCGGAAAAAGGAAGATTCAAAGAGACACCTGTTCAGAAAAAATATAGGATAGAAAAGTATGCTCGCCACTAAGCAGAGGTAAAAATCGAACTTTTTGAGAAAGATGCTCGAAGATAAAAACTCCTTCACGTGAAATGGAGAAGCTATCTTCAGGTTTTATAGTTGAAAGAAGATAGCAGTTATGAAATCCGGCATCGCAAAACTGCAATGTTTCACCGACATGCACGACAAAATGTTCATGATCAAATATCCACGAAATTCCATAAATTGGCTCCGCAAAGCGAGTAAAAAGTTTTTGAGACTCTGGAACATTCAGGCGCATACTGAGAATTTCACTATTCTTGACATAGAGAAACTCCTGAAAATCCGATGAAAACTGGAGAAATCTGAGATCTTTTCGATCATAGGGAAAAGGTTGCTCACCGCTCAAAGAAATACGTCGGGCAGCAATATCGAGACTCAAAGTCGTAAGGATCGATGCTCGAAAAGCATAACCCATCCCCTCTTCAAGAAAGAGCGAGAGGTCATCGAGATTTTTTGGAGTAGAGAGGAAATGTTTTTTCTTTTTTGTAATATCAATAAGCCAATAACTGCCACTCTGAGTCGAAACAACAAGATATTCCTTATTCGCAGATACGAGCCGAATAGGCTGAGAAAAAAAAGATTTCAAAGAGATAGTATCCTGAAATTGAGCCTGAAGATCATCGGGAATAAGGATGACCGAAGGAGCACTTGAAATCATACCGCGAGAAACAGAGATATCCTGGCGCCAAGGGAGAAATCCTTTTTTAAC
The DNA here is from genome assembly GCA_964358735.1 of uncultured Candidatus Peribacteria bacterium. GTDB lineage: Bacteria > Patescibacteriota > Gracilibacteria > UBA1369 > UBA12463 > CALREA01. The sequence continues at coordinate 3,932 of CAYHPV010000052.1, forward strand.
AATCTCGAGACGATGGAACCCTTCTGAAACTCCAGAAATATCAGTGGGAAGACTTTTTGCAAGCATCGTACCATCAAGAAGCACCGATACCTCCGGGTACGTTCCAGGAATACGGATAATACCGGTAGGCTGAAGTCGCTGACCAGAGAAATCAAATCGATAGCCATAGGCGGCCAAAATCGCGATCGTCACCGTGAAACAAAAAAGAACCACGGCGAGAGACCGCACAAAAACACGAAAAAAAAACTGAGAACGCATAGGAAAAAATCTCTTTAGTCTACTTTAAGAATCTCATAATGCATGAGCCCACCCGGCGTGGTAACAGGAACCGTCTCACCAGCACGATGATCCAAGAGAGCATTCCCGACCGGAGAGACATTTGAGATCTTTCCTCGAGTAGGATCAGCCTCAGTAGATCCGACAATGGTAAATGACATCTGCGCTGCTGCTTTCGCACCAGAAAGCTTCACGGCAACGGTGCTTCCGAGCTGCACCGAAGCGGTTTTTTTCGAGCTCTCATCGATGATCTCAACATACTTGACCTTCTCTTCGAGCTCCATAATACTACCCTCAACAAAAGCCTGATCATTCTTTGAGTCATCATACTCGGAGTTCTCGGAGAGATCGCCGTAAGAAATCGCCTCACGAATACGATCAGCAACCTCACGACGCTTGACGTTACGAAGATAATCAAGCTCGGCAACCAGCTTATCATAGCCGTCCTGAGTGAGAATAAATACTTTAGAAGTATCCATATCGCCAAGGAGTGCGGAGGATGCGGAAACGGCCTTTGAAGTCTTTGAAGCTTTTTTAGCAATTTTTGCCATAGCAATGAAAAAAGAAAATAAAAAGTGTTACGAAAGAAATGTACAGAAAAAATTACGGTCGAATACGAATACTCGTCGGGTGCTCTTTGAGCTTCTGAAGAACCTTGGCTTCGATCTGACGGATACGCTCACGGGTGACATTGAACTCCTTTCCCACCTCTTCAAGAGTGTGACCGACACCATCAATCAAACCAAATCGCATCTCAATAATCTTCCGCTCGCGAGGAGTAAGATACTGAAGCATCTCGCGAATATTTTCCTTGAGGAGCTGTCGATTCGTGGCCTCTGCAGGACTCAACGCATCATCATCTTCGATAAAGTCGCCGAGTTTGCTATCCTCTTCGGTACCAACTGGCGCCTCGAGCGACACAATATCCTGGGAAATTTTGAGAATGTGCCGAACTTTTTTCACATCCATATCCATTTCTGCCGCGATTTCTTCGACGAGAGGTTCTCGACCAAGCTCCTGGACGAGACGTCTCTGGGCATGGGTGAGCTTGTTGATCGTCTCGACCATATGAACCGGAATACGAATCGTTCGAGCCTGATCGGCAATCGCACGCGTGATCGCCTGTCGGATCCACCACGTCGCATAGGTAGAAAATTTAAAACCTCGATCTGGATCAAATTTCTCAACCGCACGAAAGAGACCAATATTCCCCTCTTGAATAAGATCAAGAAAAGAAAGTCCACGGCCAATATATTTTTTCGCAATCGAAACCACGAGTCGAAGATTGGCCTCCGCAAGTCGGGATTTTGCGGTCTGATCGCCTTTTCGGATACGCTTCGCGAGATCGATCTCTTCTTTTGCGGTAAGAAGTGCCACCTTACCAATTTCACACAAATACAAACGAATCGAGTCATTCGCAATTTCCTTCATGTCGGTCTGCTGAACCTTGGCCTTTTTAGGAGTGGGAGCCGTCGTCTTGAGCGCCTCCTCGACAATCTTCGCCTCCTCATCTTTTTTCCAAATAAGCGAGTCTGACTCCTTCGGATCCATCACCTCAATACCAAGATCGAGAAAAAGACCATAGACCTCATCGAGGAGCATGAGATCTTCTTCAGCCTTTGGCATCGCCTTGAGTAACTCCTGCTGAGTCACAAAGCCCTGCTGCCGACCTTTTTTGACAAGTTCCTGAACATCCGGCGAAAACTCAGAAAGCCGATCATCAGTAGGTTGAACGATAAATTTTCGAGTGCGTGATGCCATGAATGAAAAGTAAGAAAATAGGACCGTCAGGCGAAGAACTCAATAAGCAACTCAGGGAGAGAATCTCAAGCTTGAAGCTTCTCTCGAAGCTGTTCCAGGGCCACAAGCATCTCAGACTTCTTGCCCTCGCTTTGAAAATTTTGGATGACACGCTTCAAAGCTTCTAGCTGCACATTTTTACGATTTTGTACGACCTTGTCAAGAGCGGTTAAAACATCTTTTTCAAATATATCAATAGATAGGTGCTGGTAGGCAACCTCGGCGTAGAGAGAATAATAGTCAAATTTTGCCTTCAGCGTGTCATCAAGACCATCCGTCAGAAGAGGAAGTGTCACCATCTGGCCCGACTCAAAAGTCTCCCAAATACGACGAAATAAGGCAAGAGTATCGTCGGGGAAATCCTGCTCCGTAAGTTGAAGAAGGAGGGGCTCGGCGCGCTCAGGGCTGGAGAGCAGGGCAACGAGAAGAAGCTCATCGGGACGACATCCCATAATAGTGCTTCCCGTATCATCAGAACTTTTTGCCATCTTCGCTGCCCGAGAGGCCTTCGAAATGCCACCACGAAAACTCTGTTTCATGCTGCGACGGAGTTCATCATAGATAACCACCTCTTTTATGCCAAGTTTACTGGCAAGCGCCCGAATGGAAAAATCCTGAATAACTTTATTGGGAATAGCCTGAATAAAACCGAGAGCCTCAGCGAGGAGGGCAGCCATCCGCTCGGGAGTGAGGGCCTCACGGGAAATTTCTTTATCAAGGTAGGCCTCAAAAAAAGGCCGCGCCGTGTCAACGGCGGCAAGAAAAATCTCAGAGCCGTGATCGGCAGAAGTGTGCGAAATGCACTCGGAAGGATCTTTGCCACCGGGTATGGTGACGACACGGACACTCATCTCGGTAGACTGGAGCATGGAGTAAGCCCGCTTTGTCGCCTCCCAGCCCGCGTTATCATTATCAAAACAGAGATAGGCAACATCCGACAATCGAGAGATAATTTTAGCATGTTCAAGAGTAAGGGCAGTGCCCGACGTCGCGACCACCTCAGTGATACCAGCCTGATGACACGAGATAACATCGAAGTACCCTTCAACCATAATGATGCGTTTTTTTTCACGAATCGCCTGCTTGGCTTGATGCAGACCGTAGAGGACTTCACTTTTTTTATAACTCGCGGTCTCTGGCGAATTGAGATACTTAGGCTCCATGCCCTTTTTGAGAGCGCGACCCCCGTACGCGATAATCCGTCCCTGAACATCATAAATAGGAAACATGAGTCGCATGCGAAAGCGATCATAAAC
>CAYHPV010000053.1:0-7161 GCA_964358735.1 uncultured Candidatus Peribacteria bacterium
GTTTGAGCTGGCGTGGGAGGCGTCGGAGAAGTATCATCGTGAGGTGATGAAAAATGTAAAAAAGAAAAATTAATCCGTAATCTTTATATATGAGAAAAATTGTTGTTCTAGAATTTATGACGCTTGATGGGGTGATGCAGGCTCCGGGAGGGCCTGAAGAAGATACGTCGGGCGGTTTCAAGTATGGTGGTTGGACTGTTCCCAGTTTTGATGAATTCTCGGGCAAGATTATGGGAGAGCAGATGAAGGGACCTTTCAATTTGCTTCTTGGCAGAAAAACCTTTGAGATATTTGCATCGTACTGGCCGCAGCATGCGGATGGATGGCCCGGTGTGAACGAGGCTACCAAATATGTGGTTTCGAATACACTTGCGGGGGCTGATTGGGAAAATTCTATCGTTGTGAGCGGCGACGTTGTGGAGAAAATTACGGAGCTCAAAACGCAAGATGGTCCTGATTTACAGGTGTGGGGTAGCGGTAATTTCGTCCAGACGCTTTTGAAGCATGATCTGGTTGATATATTGCGGCTCAAAATATTTCCTATTATTCTCGGCTCAGGCAAGCGCCTTTTTGCTGAAGGTACGATTCCAGCGGCATTCAAATTAACCGATAGTCAGGTTTCGCCAAGTGGAGTTATCTTTGCTAATTACGAGCGTGCAGGCGAGGTGGAAACGGGGTCGTTTTGACTTGGACGCCTAGTACACCGTCTCAAGGTAGCATTTCTCGCAATATACCGTCTCAGGTCTGTCGGGTGAGTAGGTGGTTGTGATTGGCTTGTGGCACTTTGCGCAGGTGCGGTCGTACATGGCGCGTTTGTTGCGCATTTTCAGGCGTTCGTAGTGGCGCTCGTTTGGGGTGAGGCGAGGGAGGGGGATTTGATGTTCGCGGTAAAATTCGAGCTCCTGAGGGATTATTTTATATGTTTTTCCCGAAAGCGTTGAGGTGAGAATGTTTTTGGTGATTTCATCGGGTGCGTCGTTTATATTGTCTGGGAGCGTAATATTTGGCCCTTCGTATTTACTGCTTTCGTCTTCGTCTTTCCACTTCCAGCCGCGGGCGAGGGTTTCTTCTTTGGTGAGTGGCATTTGTTCATAGGCGAGGGTTTCGTTGTAGGCGTATTGGCTTTTTCCAGCTGGAAAAAACTCGCCGAACTCGCCGGTATTTTTCATATGTGTGATGATTTTCGGAACGAGTTCTTCATATTCTTCCTTGGTATATTGCTTGTTCAATATGCAATATTCCGCCTGTTTCATGCCGACACAGCCGAAGCAATTTTTGCTGGTAAACATATGATCGCAGTAGGTGAGATCGCTACAGTTGGTCGCGCAGAGATTGCAAAATTTCAGGTTGTAGCTGCCATAACCACACGCCTGACACTCGTATGTTTTTTCTGTTCCTTCACCCCAATATGAATGATCCATCGCATTTTTGGATTTATAAATGCACGTCGAGTATGCGACATCTTCTACATTGTCACACTCAAATGCATAGTAGGTGTTTTTACAGTTATTGATATAATTTCCAATGCTATTTTCGTTGTTCGTTCCGTAATATTCTTTCACGATGAGGTGTTTTGAGAATTCATTGAATTGCTTTTTAAGCTCTTCAATCTGAGCAAAACTCCCAGTCTTTATGGTCTTCATAAAGGCTTCGTACTCTTCTTTTGTCTTTTGCTCATTGAAAATCATGTACTGTTTTTGGACCTGGTTGTAGCATCCGAAACAGTCCTTGCATCCAATGCATGAGCGGAGAAACATGCTACTACTGCAGTTTTTACAGTCGCGTGAATATCTTACAGCATAAGAATTGGTACAGTTTACGCACTCGTAGCAGATTTCGGAATCTCTGACATTGGTGTTATCGACACAGGTTTTGCAAAAATTTACGAAGGTACCATAATAGCAATCTTCAGAGGTGCTTGTAGAAAAACAAAGATAGCAATTTTTACAGTGACCAGCCGTATTGCAATACTCAGAATTTTCCATCGGTTTTTGTTGAATACGAGCCGTTCTTGGGACCTGATCACGTAGTTCGAAAAACTGATCGAAGAAGGGTCTCGAGAAGTCAAAGTCGCGACCGTATGATTTTGCATCCCAATCATCTGACCACCACGCATCCATCTCATAGACCGGAAATGGCTTGTCCGTTGAATATGTGGAGATCATCTGCTTGCCGGTGAGATCGCATTTTCGGTGATAAAGAAATCGTTCGCTGCGGAAACTTAAGCGGCGTTGCATACGGCAGAGATAGCAGAGCGTTGGTGGTGGTACCTGCATTTCTTCATAAAACGCGAGGTCTTCTGGGCGAATAGGGAAGGTGATTTGGCAGTGACGGCAGGTTTTTTGCATGGGCGGTTGAGCTGATGCGTGGCTTAATAAACGGCTTCTAGATAACACTTTTCGCAGTAGATGGTTTCTGGTCTGTTTGGAGAATATGTAGTCTGGATAGGCGTGGAGCAGTTGCTACAATTGCGATCCCAGAGGTGACGTGGGTTTCGTAATTGCATTCGGGAATTGTGGCGTGCGTCGAAACAGAGACGAGGTATAGGAAGGTTGTGTTCGCGATAGAATTTGAGTTCTTGAGGAATGATTTTGTACGGCCGACCAGTGACTTCACACGTGAGAACTTGTTTGCAGATATCGTCGGTTACATCGCTGATATTTTCGGGGATTATGTACTTGGGACCGTTATATGCTTTGTGTTCATCAATTTCTTTCCATCTGAATCCTTTGGCCTCGGTTTCCTCTTTGGTAAGCGGAAAGTACTTGTAGGCGATGGTTTCATTGTAGGCAAAAGGACTGAGCTCTGACGGGAAAAATTCACCCCAGTCATTCGTGGATTTCATCAATTCAATGAGTCGCGGTACAAGAGATTCATATTCTTCTTTCGTATATTGTTTGTTGAAAATACAGTACTGCTTGTTTTTCAATCCAATGCATCCGAAGAGGTTTTTACTGTTGTAACACTGGTCGCAGTAGGAGAGTTCCGAGGAGTTTTGGACGAGGTGGCAGCCGATGAGCTGGTATCCCTGAACGGTGACACAGTTGTAACACCACTCTGCTGTAGGCACTGCAAAGTTGCAGTCGTAGACATTGGTGAATGAGTCTAATGTCGCAGAGTAGCGCACATTTTCACAGTTTTTGAGATCGTATGATTCGTGAGTATTTTTGCAGTTGTAGAGGTAATCGCCGGTGACGTCTTCGCAGTTGAATCCATGATAGTACTTTACGATTTCTTTACTCTGGAGTTCTTGTATTTTTTGTTGTGCGAAAGTTTTTATGTCTACTTGTTCTTTTTTGATTCGTGTAATTTCTTGTTCGTAATCTTCTTTGGAGTATGGCTCATTGAAAATATAGTACTCCTTGTTCTTGAGTCCCACACAGCCAAAACAGTTGCGCGATCCTGCGCAGTTCACGAGAAATTCTGAGTCAGAACAGTTGTCGCAACTTGTGGAAAATTTCAAATTGTAACACTGGACACAGTCGACGCACTCGTAACACTGCTCGCATTTATAGACATAGAGACAATCGAAACAGTTTTTTGATTGCCAGACGATGTGTCCATAGCAGCAGTCTTCATTGCCGACACATCCGAACACGAGGTAGCAATTTCGGCTTTTTGCTGCCATATTGCAGTAGTCGGTATTTTCTGTTTGCACGTTCATGATTGCTGATCGCGGAACTTTCACAGAGAGTTTTTTCAGTTGCTTGAAAACAGATGTGTCCCAATCAATTTCCTGACCATAGCTTGTTGCATCCCACTTGTCCGTCCACCATTCGTGCATGTCATACACGGGAAATGGCGCGTCAGTATCATACATTGAGATGATCTGCTTACCCGTCATGTCACACTTGCGGTGATAGAGGTTGAAGAAATTTCTGTAGAGTTGGCGTCGCTGACGTCGACAATCCGGGCACATCACTGGTTCCGGTACATTCATCGTTTGATAGAATGTCTGGTCTTCGGGATAGATCGTGAATGCGGTGGTGCACTGGGTGCAGGTTTTTTGCATATGTTGGTTGATGCTAGTAAACGGCTTCTAGATAACACTTTTCGCAGTAGATGGTTTCGGGACGATCCGGGGAGTAAGAGGTCTGGATTGATGTTGAGCATTTTTCACAATTCCGTGACCAGAGCTTTCTTGGATTACGAAGAGCTGTTCGATTTTTGTGTCTACATGTCGGACATGTATCTGGTATTGGAAGATTTTTGTTTCGATAGTACTGAAGTTCTTGGGCAATAATTCTGTAGTTTTTCTTGCAATCCGAACAGCTAAGTATTGTTTTTATAATTTCTGCCGGAATATTAGTAATGCTGTCTGGAACTTCGTATTTCGGACCTTCATAGAGTCCTTTTCCCTCTTCTTTATGCCATTGTAACTTTCGTGCTTCTACTTCATTTTCCGTGAGCGGGAAATATTCTTGTGCGACGGTTTCGTTGTAACCGAAGGGTGAGATTGATGATGAAAAGAATTCGCCCCATTCACCATTGCGCGTCATGTGTTCAATGATTTTTGGGACCAGCGTTTCATATTCTTCTTTCGTATACTGCTTATTCAGAATGCAGTATTTCTTTTGATTCAAGCCAATACATCCAAATAGATATGATGAGTTATTACAGAGATCACCGTAGAAAATTTCGTGGCAATAGTGGCTTGCCATGTTGAAGGCTGACCTATTCATGCTAAGTGTACTGATTGTTTCATATGCTAATTCTGGCTTGTATAAGGAGTAGTTGAGGTCATAACAGTCTTTTGCATCGAGTACATCATAGAGGTATTTGCTATCCTCACAGTTCGATACATTATATGCGTACTGGCAATTTTTAGAGTTTTTAACTTCATTGCCTATACAATTTTTTGAGCTCAGGTTGTACATATCGCGATGCACGGCTTTCTTCATCATCGTTTTCCATTCCTTAATATGTTCCTTATTTGCTCTCAATGATCCCATATTCATTTCTTGAACCTTCTTTTTATATTCTTCTGGTGAGTATTGAATATTGAATATGCAGTATTTTTTATTTCTTAAATTGTATGAAAAAAGACAGTCGCTACATCCCTTGAGGTCAAAACAGAATGAACAGTCTGTGCAATTTTCGAGGTAAATACTATAATTTGTGTTATAGCATTGATAGCAGTTTATGCTCTCGTACATGAGCTCTGAATTGTAGACAAATGTGTTATCTACGCAGTTTTTTGAGTATTTTGTGAAGAGATTAAAGTAGCAGTCTTCATTTGCCTCTCCTGCAATGTCGAGGTAGCAATTTTTGTTATCGCCACAGTAGTTGCAGTAATCACTGTTTTCACAATTCACAATATCCACACCGAGTCGCGGAACTTTATTCATCAACTCTTTCCACTGTTCCAGAAATGGTCGGTCGAATGAAACTTCCTGGCCGTAGGCAAGAGGATCCCACTTATCGCTATACCAACTACTCGGGTGATATACAGGAAATACGGTCTCTGCTGGATAAATAGCTACCATTTGCTGACCTGTAAGACTGCATTTTCTTAAATAAAATGTTCTATCATTTCTCCAACTCAAACGTCGCTGTAATCGACAGTCTGGGCAGAAAGTTTGTGGTGGAATAGGGTATTTTTTTTCTGCAAAAACTGGCGAGACCTTATCATAAAATTTCAGGTCTTCGTCCGTGATCGTGAATGTGGTGGTGCACTGGGTGCAGGTTTTTTGCATGGCTGGTGAATGCTAGCAAACGGCTTCTAAATAACACTTCTCGCAGTAGACGGCCTCATGGCTTTCTGGTGGAAATGTGGTTTGAATGGGGCTCTGACATTTTGCGCATGCTCGATTCCAAAGGTGTCGAGGATTGCGGAGGGTCATTCGATCTTTGTGCCTACATGCTTGGCACGATCTAGGAATTGGCATGTTATTTGTTCGATAGAATTTGAGTTCCTGCGGAATGATTCGGTAATTTTTGTTGCATGTTGAGCACATGAGCACATTTTCCATGAATGCATCAGAAATTTCTGATATGTCGTCTGGTATTTCGTGTTTTGGGCCTTGGTATACTCCTTTTTCCTCTTCTTCATGCCATTTTAGGTTGCGCATCTTTGCTTCATCTTTTGTAAGAGGGAAGTATTCCTGGGCTGTCGTTTCGTTGTAGCCAAAAAATGAAATCTTACTTGGGAAGAACTCTCCCCATTCGCCAGTTTTTATCATATGCTCAATGATTTTTGGGACGAGCTCTTCATATTCTTCTTTGGTGTACTGCTTGTTCAGGATGCAATATTTTTTGTGGCGGAGGCCAAAGCAACCAAATAATTCTGATGAGTGGTGACATTGATTGCAGTATGTCAGGTCTGAAACTTGTTCGTCGCATTCCAGACAAAACCTCAGAGAATGCGCATTATAGCCAATAATGGAACCTTCATAACAGAGCTCTGCATTCAGTCCAAATTGGTAAAGATCCATACAATCCTTTGCGCCGTTATATATTTGATAGCAGTATTTACCGTCGCGGAGATTTTCAATATCGAAGCTTTCTTTTACGTTAGAACAATTGAAAAGATGATCGCCGCTTGAGTCTTCTGAGTTAAATTTTTGGACTTCTCGAAATGGAAAATTCAATCGGAATTGATTCCATTTATTCCGAAGTTCTTCAATGGTTTTGTATGAACTTAACGGGTTATTCTTCAGAAAATTCTCATATTCTTCTTTGCTTACTTGTTGATTAAAAATGCAGTACTCTTTTTGAACGAGATTTTTGCAGCCTATGCAATTTTTACATCCGGTGCAATCTTCCAGAAAGGCGCTGTCAGAGCAGTTATTGCAGTTTTTTGCGTAACGAAGATTGTAGCTGTTTCGAACATCGATACATTCGTAGCATAGCTCCGAATCAAAGAGGTTATAGATGTCGATGGAGCTTTCACATTTTTTGACTCCGTATCCATAATAACAATCGCGATTTAAATCTGCATGGAAGATGAGATAGCAATTTTTATTACTGCCTGCATAATTTGTATAGGTGGAGTTTTCATCTGAAAGAAACGTGTTATGCACTCCTGCATGCGGCATTTCTTTGAGAAGTTCTTCAAATTGCTCGAAGAATGGGCGGTTAAAATCAAATGATTTTCCGTAGCTCAGCGGATCCCACTTATCGCTCCACCAAGTTTTTTGGTTGTAGACTTTTATTGCTTTA
>CAYHPV010000054.1:0-7149 GCA_964358735.1 uncultured Candidatus Peribacteria bacterium
GAGAAAAGGGAGGGCGGTTCGATGGGAAGAGACTTTCTCGGGTCATCGCGCCCGATGAAACGACGCTGATCGGTACCGTGGTTGGCATCTCAGATATGAATGCGGATGGAACGCTGGATCTTATCGTTGGGGGCGCGACGAGTGCACCCGGCAACGAGCGAAACTTTGGCCGACTCTTTATTTTAAGTTTTTTTCCTCGCAATCGAGAACTCTGGAACTTCTCAAAGATTCCTGCCGATATGATGATCGAAGGACGGGAAGCGGGCGACTGGTTTGGGAATAGTTTTGTGACGGGGGATTTCGACAATGACGGAAATCGTGATCTTATGGTTGGTGCTCCAAATGCGAAAAAAAATGGCTCTGTGGAGCTCTTGCGTGGCCCTCTTTTTCCCCGTGGCGAGGTCTCGTACACCCTTCCCTCTCCCGAAGAGTCCGTGAATCGTGGCTCCTTTATTGTGCGAATTATCAAGGCATTTAAACTTGAATCCAAAAATCGAGAGTTTATTACCTCGTGTCTCGACAATGCGGAGTTTTGCTTCTACCAGTTCTCTTCTCAAACCAAATATGCCGGTCTTCGCTTTGCACCTCATATCCGGCTTTATCCAGATGTTAAGCCCGCAGATCCCTTTTATACTTCCGTGAATATTGCGACGATTCTTGGCATTATTCGCGGATTTTCTGATGAGCCAAGTTCTCCTTTTCATCCGCAAAAACCAATCAGCCGTATTCATGCCTTGAAAATTCTCCTCACGTCGACAGGGATGCTTCCGTGGAAAGATTATAGCGATTTACGTCGAGAGCTCCTCGCGGATCGTGGCTTACCGCCCGGGAAAACGGTGGTGAATAGTCAGACGGTTTCGGTTCGGGACAAGGATCCGATTACGAGTCAAAAAACACCATACATGGATATTTCTGCCTACGTGCCTCACATGTGGTGGTATCCGCGCTATGTGAATTTTGCTTATTTGAGCGGTATCATCGAGGACTCTGTTTTTTTCCAGCCGGATGCTCCTCTCACCCAGAAGGATTTTGAGGATTGGATGCTAAAAATAAAGGCATACCAAAGGGTACAGGCCGAACCCGTGCAAACGACTGATCCTGTCCAGACTGATCCTGTCCAGACGGTGCAGCCTACGGAACCGATACAGCCATAATGATTTTTTATGACTTTGCGCAGACTTCATCCTCTTCGGAGTTCAAAGCCATTCACGGGTGTTCTTTTGCGTATCATTCAGGTATCTGTTCTTCTTGTTTTTATCGCGGTCTTTTCTGCTTGGTACTACCTCATCGGTCCGAGCAACTCTGAACATGGAAGTGTCTATAATCGTGATGCCAATGCAGTCTGGGCTGCCCATTCCTGGAGTGAAAATCCTCATACTCCAGCCGAAGTTCGTGCGTTTGTTGAACGGCTTGCTGCCCACAGAGTGCGATATGTCTTTCTCCATGTCGGACCGCTCGAGCCTGATGGCACGATTCCTTTGGAACGATATCGGGCGCTCGGCGATTTTCTGAGCATGGCGCGTACCTACGGCGATCGCATGAAATTTTTGCCGTGGATTGGTCAACTACGCGGGAAACTTCCACTGGCTTCTCTGGCGGTTCGAAGACAGGTGGTGGCGACGGCTGAAATTTTTATTCGTGATTTTGGCATGGATGGCATTCATCTCGATATTGAGCCGATTGTCGATGGTGATAGTGATTTTCTCTATCTTCTTGAGGATATGAAAAAAATGCTGGGAACTCGTGGTGGTCTTTCCGTGGCCCTTCCTGAGCTTATTCCGGATCATGTTTTTCGCGTGATGCGGCGTGTGATGAATTTGAAGAGTTATCTCTCGAGTGATTATTTTTTGCGGGTAGCCGGTGTCGCCGACCAGATTGCGGTCATGACCTATGAAAATAGTATTCGTTCCGGGTGGCTGTATCGATTTTTTCTGAAACACGAGGTCATCTGGCTGACAAATTTATTGGCTGATTCTCATGCTCGCGTGCTTATTGGTCTGCCCACCTATGATGAGGAGTCGGCGAGTTTTTATCCTGAGGCGGAAAATATTGAGCAGGGGCTTCTGGGTGTGATTGATGGCTTGAATAGCTGGAGAAGTGAGCGGGCGGCTTTTGAGGGAGTGGCATTGTATGGTGAGTGGACGACGGATTCTGGTGAGTGGGCCGTGATGGAACGGTTGTTTTCCAGGAAAAAATAGGGTATAAGTAGTTTACTTTTAGGCTTATGGAAGCTTTTTTACGCATTGTATGCACCTTTCTTTTACCAATCAGAGTGACAAAAAAGTCGATACGAGCATGCTCGAGCGATATGCGCGGAAAGCCGCTGTGTTTCTTGATAAACGGCTTGCGACCTACTGTCCGCCGGGGGCTAACGTTGCTGATTTGGGACTCGATGTCTTTTTTGTGACCGACCCGATGATCCGTAAGCTCAATAAACAGCATCGCGGGAAAGAAAAACCGACGGATGTGATTTCCGTGTCGTTTGTAGAGAATCGCCCCTCCCGGGACTACCTGGTGGATCGTGAATTTTCGCCGTATATCGCGGGGGAGGGCTATCCGGCTGGGGAAATTTTTCTCTCGGTGGATACGGTGGCGTCTCAAGCGCGAGAGCGAGATATTCCTTTCATGCATGAAATGTCATACATGCTCGTGCATGGATTCCTCCATATCTTTGGGTACGATCATGAAGACGACGCGCAGGAGCGTGAAATGGAGCGGGCGTCGCGGGAGATTCTGGGAGGAGTGTATCCGCGCTAGAGGAGCTCGAGAGCGCGCTATTATAGAGGCGCTCATTTTCTTAGAGGAGCTGCATGGACTCCGCCATTTTTGTGTAAACGGGAAGGTAGGTTTCGAAGTCCTGGAGATCTTCATCGAGAATCAGGGTGTAAGCTTTGCTGTCTTTCACGGTGAGCGTAATCAAGACTTTTTCGACGATGGTTTTGTCTTCGTCATTTCGAAACTCGAGGATGATGCGTTTTGCGGGCTGACCGAGGAGCGTCGTGTCGGTTTCTTCGAGCGTTTTGAGCTCTTGGACACGTGCGGCGAAGAATTTTTTCAGGCCTTCGATTTCATCCTGTATGGTGACGGTTTCGCCGGGCAGGGGCTTGACGACGTTGATGGCGATGTGGCCGTTGACCGTTGGTTTTGTGTCGGATTTTTGGGGAATGTCGATGACATAATCTACATATTTCTCATCACTCTGTGTTTTTGTGGCTGTCCATCTGGCCGGTTTGTCAACTTTTAGTCCGAGTTTTTCGAGTTTTTCGGTTTTATACGAAATACCGCCGAGCGAGCAGGCGGAGAACAGCATCGTGAAAAATAGTGATGCCGCAATTGTGAGAATGGAGCGTGAGGGTTTCATGGGGTGGGTGGACGAGGAGTGTTTTGATTGTATAACCATTTTTAGTTTTGTGCAACTTAGGAGTTTTTTCCGAGTTCAATAAGCTTTTCGAGAAATTGTCGGGGATAGATGGGTGGGTTTTCTTCGAGGGATTGGTGGAAAATAACGGTCGATGGTGTGAGCGCTGGAAGCGTGTTTGCCTCGATAATAATCACTTCGCCCGTCTGGGTATGCATGAAGGCGTCGAGGCGTGCGTAGCCTTCGATGCCGAGAGCGTTTGCGGCGATCTCGATGCGTTTTTTGGCATTATCTAGCGCTTTTTTTGTGACGTAGGGTTGTGGTGGAGGCGTGATATTTACCCCGGTTCCACCCTGAAATTTTTCTTCGAGCGAGAGGACATGGGAGTGCGAGACGGTGAGTGAGGGACTGAGGGCGTGAAGTTTTTTGGCGTGACCGATGACGCCGGTGGTGACCTCGATCCAGTTGGTTTTTTTATTCCAGATGAGTTTATTGTTGATGACACGCGGTTTGTCGGTTTCGATGAATTTTTCGAAAAGAATGTGCTGCATTTTTTGTGATGGCATTTCTATAATTCCATGTTGGTCAGTGAGGGTTCCGGCGGGAATTTCGAGAGCGTTTTTATTGGCGAAAGTGATATATATCTGTAGATCTTTGGCTGAGCTGATGCGGCATATACCTGCGGAGCAGCCGTCGTCGGTTGGCTTGATGATGAGGGAGGATGCGTGGAGGTCTTTCTTGAGTTGGGACCAGAATGCTGTCCACTGCGTGGTAGTGAAATTTTTGAAATGCGAAAGGGGGAAGACTTTTTTTTCTGCCGTGTAGATGCCATATTTTTTCAGCGGTTTCATGGCCTCGCCGGTTGCAAACTTGTCCATGCAGAGATGGGACGCTTGTGCGTGTGAGCCGTTGAATTTTTTATGCGCTTGCGTGAGAAGTTTCTGCATCGTTCCATCTTCGCCGATACCACCGTGCATACCGAGAAAGACAAATCCGTCGAGCTTGAGAAATTGCTGAAGGGTCATTTTTCGCGGAGTGAAGAGGTTTTCTGAGGCTTCGCCGGGACGAAGTGCGAGTTTCAAGAGTGCCTGATTGCGATGAGTTTGCAGCCACATGGCGTTTTTTTCTGCGCTTTGTAACATGGCGGAAATTTCTTCTACCGTATGATTGAGCGAGAAGTTGTAGGGTGTATGCCAGACCTCGTTGTCACCTGTCATGAGGTAGAGCTGCGGATCATATTTTTCAGAGCGCTTGAGTTTGAGCCAGACGTTGGTGGCACTCATGAGAGAAACCTGTCGCTCGGCTGATGTTCCGCCGCCGATGACGTTCACGCGTTCCTTTTTTGCTGTTTTTCGTGATGCTTTTTCTGGCAACTGTAAGCCATAATCCATGGCTGCCTTTCGTAAAATATACATGAGTACATCTCGATGGGTGAATCCAACTTGCGAGGCTTGCTGGAAAAGAAAACTGTTCTGTTCCATGCCGGAAATTGGATTGAAGTCGGAGAACCAGATGCCACCGTCTTTCAGGAGCCAGCCGTCGAAACGACCGAAGTGGCGCATACCAAGAACGGAAAAAAGTTGCTCGGCCATAATCTGGATTTGCTCAACCTGATCGAGTGTAAATCGCGGAGGACAGTGGTACTTTACCTTTCGTGTTGGCAGATATTTTTTGCGGAAGTCGAAGATTTCGTTTTCCTTATAAGAGGTTTCGATCTCGGATGGAATGAGCGCGACAGGAAGTCCGAAGCGGTTCTGCAGAATGACGACGGTGAATTCTTTCCCTTCGCAAAATGGCTCGATAACGGCTTGTGTATCGAGTTTTTTATTGAAAATGTCCTGCATGGCGATCAGTGCTTCTTTCGGCGTGGTCACCGAGTGGACGCCGATACTTGAGCCGCCAGAGACAGGTTTCACGATAGCACGTGAGATGTGATGTTTTTTGAAAAATGCCTCGAGAGTTTGTTGGTTTTCTTTTTTTGAGGAGTGAGACTTGAGAAGTGACGACGGAAGAGACGGAAAGTCGTGCGAGTTGATGAGCTCGTTCGATTTGTACTTGTTGAAGGCAATTTTACAGGCCTGTGAAGGAGATCCAACGTATCTCGCTTTGGTTTTTTCGAGAATTGCCTGGATCTGGCCATCTTCGCCGAAGGCTCCGTGCATGACTGGAAAGACGAGGTCGGCGTCTTTGAAGAGCTTGATGAGCGCGCGTTTACTGAGCTTTTTTCCGCCATTTTGAAGTTTGAAGTCGAAGTCGGATGGTGTGTTTGAGTAGAGCGCCCCGCGAGAAATCGCATAGGCCTGACGTCGGTAGTCGAAGTACACCGGCTGGATGTCGATCTCGGGCGACTCGAGATTATCACAGACGCTTCGACAAGAATTGAGCGAAATTCCGCGTTCCATCGAAGGCCCTCCACATAGCACTACCAAGCGAAATTTTGATGTTTTCTTTGATGTCATTGGTTTGTATTTTACACTTTTTCGGGTGAAATGCAATATAAGCATTACTTTGTCAGATCTTTATATTTTTCCAGAAATTTTGCGATTTTTGGTTGGATGATGAGGGAGCAGTAGGGTTGGTCGGGGTTCTGGTCGAAGTACTTTTGGTGGTAGGCTTCTGCGGTATAAAAGGTGTCGAGCGGGAGGAGCTGTGTGGCGATTGGTTCACCTTGGTGCTCTACGCGAAATGTTTCTGAGTTGTTCAGCGTGGCAATCATTTTTTCTGCTGCTACGCGCTGCTCTGGAATAGTGTGAAGAATAATTGACCGATACTGTGTGCCGGTGTCGGCGCCCTGGCGATTGATTTGTGTCGGATCGTGAACGTGGAAAAAAATATCGAGGAGCGTTTCGTAGGTGATGATCTCGGGATTGAATGTTATTTGAATCACTTCGGCGTGGCCGGTGCGACCCATGCTTATCTGATCATAGGTTGGTTGCTGCGTGGTGCCACCGGCGTATCCGGATATGACAGAATCAACTCCCCTGAGTCTTGAAAAAATGGCTTCATAGCACCAAAAGCAACCACCTCCAAATACTGCTATTTCTGTCATGATGATGGAAAATTAATAGTGATATTTTCTTTTATTCGCGATCATGTAAGCGCGGTAGAGCTGCTCGAGGAGAAAAATGCGAACCATTTGGTGAGTGAAGGTCATGCGCGAAAAAGAAAGCTTCGCGCTGGCTCGTTGGAGGATCGTGTCGTCGAGACCGAGGGGACCACCGATGACGAAGATGATGTTTTGGCTGCTCGTCGACCACTGAGTGAGTTGCGTGGAAAATTCTTCTGAGGAGTAGGACGCACCGTGGGCGTCGAGGGCGATGATGAAATCGTCTTTTGAAATGTGTTTGAGGATTTTTTCGGCCTCTTTTTTTTTGATGGCTGTGGGTGAGTCATTTTCTTTGAAACTTTCTTCTTTGAGCTCGATAATTTCGAGTTTGGTGAAGGCGGAGAGTCGCTTGAGGTACTCTTTTTCTGCCTCTTGCCAGTAAGCTTCTTTCAGCTTGCCGAGAGTGATGATGGTGAGTTTTGGCATGGCTGTATTGTGGTGCAAAGCTGGGGTGATGGCAAGTTTCATTGACAATAGTCCGGTGTTTGTTTTATAAAGGGGGCTATGGATGAAGAAATACCTTTTGATCATGATCCTCTTGTGGAGCGTGACGATACTCCTCAGTCTGTTTTTGGAAACGTTGTTCCCGAGGAATCCGTTGTAATCACTCCGATAACAGATTCCCGCAAACACTGGGGCTCTTTCTTTGCCGAGCTCGATCGAGCCAAGTGCGGAACTCATCTTG
>CAYHPV010000055.1:0-7066 GCA_964358735.1 uncultured Candidatus Peribacteria bacterium
CTAAGGATTGACTTGGCCTTGTTCAATCTGATACAATAGTATTGTTCACTAGGGGGAAACGATGTTATGACTGCGTGTCATAATCCTACGCCCCCCATTTTTTTGTTCTCCAGTAGTAATGTACCCTAGTACATGGTTTGCAAGTAGCACTCCTCGCAGTAGATGACTTCTGGTTGGGGCTGTGGTGGCTTGGAAGTGTGTTTGTTTATGGTTTTCTCATCATGAGTGACCGTTTGTTTTCTCTGAATCCTAATTTTTTATACAGACTTTTTGCTGGCTTGTTGTGAGGTTCTACTTCGAGATAGAGCATTTTGATGTTGAGTTTTTTGGCTTCACGCATGGCGAATTTCATCGCCTGAGTGCCAATTCCCTGATTTTGAAATTCTTTTTCCAGATAAATTTCGTCGATATAGGCGTATGTTCCCTTGTACTCGAAACTGAAACAAAAGGTGAGAATCAGATACCCAATGATTGTTTTTTCTTTTTCAATGAGCCATATTCTCCCGAGGTCTGGATTTGCGAGAAATTTTTTTAGATTTTCTGAGGTGATTTTTTTGTTGAATGGATAGCTGTCGAGTTCGTTAAATTTCCTCATCATCTCGAGGAGATTTGAGATGTGCCTATTTGATGCTGTCATTATTTTTACCATGGTATTTTATTCATCTTGCCTGTTTGTCAAAATTTTGCCTTAGTGTTTGACCGGCTTTTTCAGCTTATTCGCCTTCTTTAAGTCACTTTTTACCGCTTTCTTCTCTGACCAAATTTCGTTTTTGTACTCGTTGAGGCGTGACTTTTTCTGAGATTCGATCTCGAGTTGCTTGGGAGTTTTCTTTGGGGTGGCCATAGTGAGGATGGTTACGAATTAGATTAATTTAAAGAATCCTCTTTTCCCTACTTGTAAAATGGAGTCGCCTTCGAGGGTGAGCATGTCGGTGAAGTTCTCCACCTTTGCGCCGTTGTACTTGACGCCTCCGCCTTGGATGAGACGGCGGGCTTCGCCTTTGGAAGGGGCGGCACCGAGCTGCATCAGGATGTCGACGATGATCAAGGAGGTGCCGGTGATGCGGACTTCTTGGATGTCGTCTGGGAGTTCCTTTTTCGAGAAAACTTGGATGAAGTGCTCTTCCGCTTCTGTAGCGGCTTCTTCAGAGTGATAGATTTTTACGATCTCACGGGCGAGGCGCATTTTGAGGTTGCGTGGATTTTCGCCGCCGAGGAGCTGGCGGTTGATTTCGTTGATTTCTTCTGGAGAAAGATTGGTGGTGAGTTCGAAATACCGAACGATCAAGTTGTCTGGAATTGACATGGTCTTGCCGTACATATCCTTTGGGTCTTCGTTGATACCGATGTAGTTGCCCGTGGTCTTGCCCATCTTCTTCAGACCGTCGGTGCCTTCGAGAAGCGGAACGGTTATTACTGACTGTGGTTCTTGGCCGTAGGAGCGCTGGATTTCGCGACCTGCGAGCAAATTAAATGTCTGGTCTGTTCCGCCCAGCTCGACATCTGCTTTGATGGCGACCGAGTCGTAGCCCTGCATGAGTGGGTACATGAACTCATGGACGTAAATTGGGGCAGAGGCTTTCAGACGATCTTGGAACATATCACGCTCCATCATCTGCTGGACGGTGAAGACGCTCGCAAGTCGGGTGACGTCGGAGAAGGTGAGTTTTCCGAGCCAGTCGGCGTTCCAGACGACTTCGATCTTGTCGACATCGAGGAGTTTTCCGGCTTGTTCGAGGTAGTGTTTGGCGTTGTTTTCCAGCTCTTGCTGGGTTTTGAGTGGACGGGCCTCTGATTTGCCTGATGGATCGCCTATTTGTCCCGTGAAGTTTCCGAAGATGAGGACGATCTGGTGTCCTGCTCGTTGAAACTGCTGGAGTTTTCGGATAGGCACCATGTGCCCGAGGTGAAGGTCGGCGCCGGTTGGGTCGATGCCGAGTTTGACCCGGAGTTTTTTGCCTGATTTGAGCTTTTCTTCGAGCTCTTTTCGGACGATGACGTCGGCGACGCCTTTCTCAAGAATGGTCTGAATGTCTGCTTTCATGGGAAATTTGATAGTCTTTGGTGATATTCTACTTGGCTTTGAAGAGGGTGACAAGTAGCTTTGAGGCTATGGAAAATTGTCGTGGTGTTGGCGTTTTCTGACGGCAGATAATGCGCTGAATGGTTTGACTCTTGGCTTGCCAAGCGAGATACTGGCCTCTTCCCTATTCATCACCTGCTGCATGCTCGAACAGTCGCTTTCCCATCTTGGCCTTAAGGATAAGGAGATTCAGGTCTTCTCCGCGCTCATGGAGCTTGGCCCACAACACGCGAGTACTCTTGCGAAGCGCATCGGAGTTCCTCGAGGTACTGCCTATCTGCTTCTTGATACGCTTGTATCTCATGGATTGGTTTCTCGAATTGTACGTGCCGGCGTGCAAACGTTTGCTCCTATTTCCCCTGATGAAATTCTTGAAATTATTCGAAAGCGCCGGCGAGAATTGGATCTTCAAGAATCACATCTCAAGCTCATGCTTCCGCAGCTCCACAAAATGATGGGTCGGTATGCGGCGCGACCTAAGGTGCGTTTCTATGAAGGAGAGGAGGGTGTCAAGATGGTGATGGATGAGACGCTGACTTCCAAGGAGCCGCTCCTTTCTTATCTCAATATGGATGCCTGGATGAATACTCCCCTTTCTGATTATATTCAGACGTATTGCCGAAGGAGATCCTATGAGAAGAAAATATTTCTGAAATGTCTGGTGCATGATACGCCCGGTGCTCGTGAGCATTTTTCGACGGGACATGATCTGTTTGAGGTGCATTATATTCCGAAGGAGGTACAGTTTGAGTCGAGTCTCATTAATATTTTTGAAAATAAAGTTCTCATGGTTTCACTTGAGGCCGGGAATTTGTGTGGAGTTATTATTGAAAGTGAGCAGATAGCCTCTACCCAGAAGGCTATTTTTGAACTTGCCTGGAGGGGCTGTCACCCGGAGTGTCACCGGATTCATTCATGAAGCGGGGACGGGTTCGAAATTCGCACACGCTTCACGTGTGTGGTATGCTATAGTGCCCATATGAAAACTTTATTTGAAAATGCCGACGTGTTGGTTTTGGATAAGCCCTATGGGATGGTGGTTCATCCGGGGGCTGGCGTAGAGATGCGTGAAACCGTGGTTGGGGAGGTTTTACGGACATATCCTGGGTTGCCTGTTTCCAATGGCGAGGATCGGCCGGGTGTGGTGCATCGATTGGATAAGGATACGTCGGGAGTTTTATTATTAGCGAAGACTGAGAAGGCGTTGAAATTTTATATTGAGGTGTGGAAAAAGCGACAGGTGGAAAAGGTATATTTGGCGCTTGTGGGCGGAAAAGTGGAGCCTAAGACTGGCACGATTGAGGCGCCGGTTTCGCGGAGTGTGAAGGATCGAAAAAAGATGACGGCGAAGTCGGGCGCTGGACGAATGGCGGTGACGCACTATGAGGTGTTGGAATATTTTGGAGATGTTGGTTTTCCGGTGACGCTTGTGAGAATCAAACTTGAGACGGGTCGTACCCATCAGATTCGTGTTCACTTCGCGGCTATTGGATTTCCGGTGGTATGCGATACCGTGTATGGAAACCGACACGTGAACGCATTTTTTGCGAAAAATTTTGGACTCGAGAGACAATTTCTCCATGCTCAGTCGCTTGAGTTTCCACTTATGGGTTCCCGGGTGGGTTTGAAAAATTTGAAAAAAACCACGGTGGAATCAAAAATACCTCCTGAGTTGCAGAAGGTATTGGATGATTTACGGTAATTTTCTCAGCGTTTTTTCCTTGATGCTTTATCCCGTGATGCTTGTGACCTCAAGCTTGGTGAGATTCTGTCTGTGACCTTTGTTTCGGGTGTATCGTTTCTTGGCCTTTTTCTTGAAGACACGAACCTTCTCGTCTTTGAACTGTTCGAGAACTTTTGCGGAGACTGAGGAGCCGGCAACGTATGGTTCACCAATTTTTACGCTTCCGCCATCGGCGATGAGCATCACTGTTTTGAATGTTACGTTTCCTCCTTCCTGCTCTTCAAGCTTCTGAACGTCGATTTTTGTGCCTTTCTCGACTTTGAATTGCTGACCGGCGATTTCTACAACTGCAAACATAGTATGGTGTGTTAAGCGCGTGGATATTACGGGACTCTGAGTGAGAAATCAAGTAGAATTTGTCCTTCGATTTATGGTGCGGCGTTATACTGGTTCATGGCGGTCAATACCCCCTCTTTTAAAGCTAATTCCAGGGCTTGCTGGGCTCTCGTGAGTGAGGCTTTCCAGGGTTTTATTTCATTGTTAGTGAAGTGGCTGAGGACAAAATTGCTCGTGTCCATCTCTTTTGCGAGGCCATACGGGTACTCTGGTCCTCTGCTCTCGATGCCGATGCGGATTCGTGGAAACTCATTGGTTGGGAGGTGGGATAGGATCGACTTCATACCATTGTGGGTTCCGCCGGAGCCTTCGGTTCGGATGCGGATTTTTCCGAGTGGCAGGTCGAGATCGTCGTAGATGACCCAGAGATTTTTTGGATCAATTTTATAAAATTGGATCAGGAGGGTGAGGGCTTCGCCCGAGAGGTTCATGAAGGTGGTTGGTTTGGCCAGAATGATTTTTTGACCATTGAATGTGGTTTCGGTCGTGAAGGCCTTGAATTTTTTCTGTTCGTGCCAATCTGGCATGTTCCACTCTTTGGCGAGTTCGTCTACGACGATGAAGCCCGCGTTGTGACGGGTGTTTTCATATTCCTTTCCGATGTTTCCGAGTCCGACGATGAGAATAGTTTGCGTGAGTGCGTCGTGCGATGTTAGTTCTTTTTCCATGAGGTGCTTTTGAAAAACGGTATTTCTTTTCCAGCAATGATAAGTATATCACCTTCTTCTCCACCTTGCTTGAGAATCGCCCGATCGATGCCAAGTTTCCTGATGTACTGGCGGATTCGTGTCTGTGCCTGCGTGTGGGTCATGTCCATCATTTTCACGAGTTGCTCGATTCGTTTTCCGGTGATTTCGTAGTATCGCTTTTTATCAAGTTTTTTGAGGTACTTGATTTCAAAACTGAGTTTATTTTCGAGGTGCGGACGGAAAATTTTATGCGGCGTTTCTGATGCAATGATTTTTGGTTTCCCTCCCGGGACTACCTGCTGGATCGCTTCTGCGAGAAGTTCCTTGAAGACTCTCCATGTTTCTTTCATGAGATTCGGGACGCCGTCGTTGATGGCGGCGGAGATGAAAAAAATTGTTTTTACTTTGAGAGCCTTTTTCGCGGCTTTCATGAAGGCTTCTTGTTCGTCTTCCGGAATCAGATCTTTTTTATTGATGACGACGATTTGTGGTTTTTTTGCGAGATTTTTATCGAATTTTTTCAGCTCGGCGTTGATTGTTTTATAACTTTTCGCGAGATCAGGTTCGGTTGAGTCGATCATATGAATAAGCATTTTGGTTCGCTGCACGTGCTTAAGAAATTCGTGACCGAGACCCTTTCCTTCAGATGCGCCTTCGATAAGTCCTGGAATATCGGCGACGATGAACGAGGCCTCTTTTTCTTTGACGTACTTGCTGACATCAACCACTCCGAGATTTGGACTGAGGGTTGTGAAGTGGTAGGCTGCGATTTTTGGCTTGGCGTTGCTGATGACGCTGATGAGTGTGGATTTTCCGGCTGATGGAAGTCCGATAATGCCAACATCGGCGATCATTTTCAGTTCGATGGTAATATCGAGGACTTCGCCCTCCTCTCCAATTTCTGCAATTTTTGGTGCCTGAA
Organism: uncultured Candidatus Peribacteria bacterium; assembly: GCA_964358735.1. Classification (GTDB taxonomy): domain Bacteria; phylum Patescibacteriota; class Gracilibacteria; order UBA1369; family UBA12463; genus CALREA01. Next base: position 5,775 of record CAYHPV010000055.1, read on the forward strand.
ATCGTGAGCTGACGAAGTGGACGTTTCCATATCCGCCACGGCCGCCTTTGGTGACGACGAACTCCATGTTTTCTTCGGTGAGATCGGCGAGCATCTCTTTTTTATCGGCGGTGAAAATCTGGGAGCCGGCTGGCACGGAAATGTAGAGGTTTTCCCCGTTTTTTCCATGCTGATTGACGTCTCCTCCGTTTCCCCCATTTTGCGCCTTGAGTATTTTTTGATTTCTGAGGTCCGTGAGGGTTCTGAGGTTGTTTTTCGCTACGATAATGACATTTCCGCCACGTCCTCCATCTCCTCCATCGGGACCTCCTCGCGGTACAAATTTCTCACGCCTGAAGCTGACGAGGCCGCTGCCCCCCCTCCCCCCGACGCACTGAATGTGAACTTCATCGCAAATCATACGGTTGTGTTGTTGAGCTTATATCGGGCGCATTGTACCTGTGTTTTGGGCTTTAGGGAAGCCAGGATGTTAAAAATTTTGATTTTAGAGGTGGGATTAGGTATAATGAGCTCAGAAAGGTCCTCGGCCAGTGGTTTATATACCACACATAGCGGAGGCCTTTTTATTTGTCTGGAAATACCGATATGAAGTATTTATGCCCTGTCCGTTTCTCTTCTTTGATCTGCACATAAAATACTTCATTATTTTTTGTTTTTCCCGTAAAACGATGAAGTATTTCTCCTCTATCATTTGGGTTTTCTTTTGATTCAGGCTCTACATGGGTGTTCATAATTAGCTCGATAGCTGCTGCAAAGTAACGCACTCGTCTTAGACGATCCTTGAGATTCTTTTTTGAATAAAGATGATCCCAAAAGAGATCTAAAAATATCTTATTTTTATCAAAATACCTAGACCGTATGTGTGTTTTTCTCTTACTTTTTCCTTTGATTTCATCATACACTCTTCGAGCATTTTTGTGTGCCTCGCGAAAGTCCGTACCTGCAAGTTTTCCTGCTTTTGTTTGATAGTATTTCATTCCAGAATATTATCATCTAATTTTGGCTTAATCAAGCCATTATCGTGTTAACATTCTGTCATCTTTTTGTTAGGATTTTTTTAGAAGGTTTCCTATTCTGCTTTTGGTAAAAACTTTGTATTTTGGCTGGTCTTCGTTATACTGACTTGCGAAAATCACTGTTTTTCGTGGTTTTATGCCGGAGTGGCGGAATGGCAGACGCGCTCGACTCAAAATCGAGTACTCGTAAGGGTGTGTGGGTTCGACTCCCACCCCCGGCACCATGAAATGTACCCCAAAAAGTAGACACAGAAAGATGTTGTTATTGTTTTCTTT
>CAYHPV010000056.1:0-6843 GCA_964358735.1 uncultured Candidatus Peribacteria bacterium
GGAACCAATCAAGAACCTGCCTTCCACGGCTCGCCGGTCGTTCGAGTTCCTCCTGGGCATGAGTCGTCGCAGCCATAACACGTCGAGAGGGATTCAGTGGATCGACTGGATGCGGTGGAAAAGCATCCATCGCGCGTTGAACATTCCGATGAACACCACGAGCAATTTCATTCGTCAAATCAGGATGGCGAGCGACAATATCAGATCGACCAAGTGGATCTGGATGAACCTGAAAAAGATTCTCAAGATCACGCAACGCCTGTGAGGTGTGTCCGGTTGAAGTTTCAGGATTGTCATCCTGGTGTTGTCGGTAGTGTTGTGGAGCTCCGTCAGCCATAGTTTATTTATAATATCGTACCATTATAACACAAAAATTGAAGCTGGCCAAGGGCATATGCGATTTATGTGGAAATAACCTTTTCGATAAGCCGATCAAAAGAATCCATAAGTTTTTTCAGCTTTGATTCCTCTTGACTCAAAGCTAATCGAAGATCCCGAACAGTTGCAGATTTATTAGATTCATTAGCTTTCGTAGCGCGAGCAACTTGTTGTTTATGGTCTTTATATTTTTCCTCTAATTCAGTAACTATCTTAGCTGCCTTCTGCAAATCTTGGAACAAGGAATCTCGTCTCGTCGATAAATGAACCAAAGATTCAGAAAGGGGCTGACACTCAGTTTCTTTTTCTTTGATTTTTTTATTTATATTCATATAGCGAATCTTAGCATCCTGCAAAACCTTCGCAGGTCTGTAAAGGTCTGCTATACGAGACTCAAGAGCAGTAATTCTATCTTTACGACTAAAAGGCATAAACCCCTCACCTCCACGAAGTTTCCAAAGTTCAGACCTCGCCTCTGCGATAAGTCGATCTAGCCTTTCAAGTTCTATTTGATTTGTAATTATATTAGCTCGTTGTGTTTTGAGAGATTCTAGTTCCGCTGATGCAATTTTATGTTCTCGATATGCAGAAGCATAATCTGTTGAAATACGATCATAATCTGCTTGGAGGAATTCTTGTTCACGTTTAGGATCAGCAAGCTCTCTATGCCAACCCGAATGTTCTTTGACGGAAACATCGCTGTTCTCCAAATTTTGGATTTCTCGTTTTAAAGTCTCAATTCGTTCTCGAGTTCTATCAATTTGAGATTGAATGTGGGGAAGTATTAAATCTGGCCGAATATGCATAATAACTTGAGAACCATCTCTCTTCTCACCTTCAAGAAACGCCTTGGCGAGATCCAAATCTTTACTATCAGTAGGCATACAAAAATATTATTAAAATAAATGCGAAACATATGGAAACAGCACAGGCGTTGTAACAATTCTTGCAACATATCCATGCTGTTTTTTCTGAGCCACAGCGATGAGATTTCGCAAAAAATAGATCACTTTTTCATGATTGCCAATGTGGGCATACATACACGCGAGTTCGTACCACGTTTCCAAATTCAGGTGATCAGCAGAAAAAGAGCGCATTCCAAAAGTAAGTGCCTCATTAATATTTCCCTCCATCCTGGTTATTTTTCCCATCATGAGAAGGAAAGCAGCCTGAAGTTTTGGTTCTGGAAAAGCATAATCAATGGCTAATGTAAGAGATTTTTTGGCATCACCTGCATGTCCATTGTCGAGTGCAATCATGGCTAATGAGTAATATGACCTCGCAAATGTTGGATTTTCATCAAGACACTGCTGAAATAGTCTTTTTGCATGATCAGGATGACTCGCTCTTCGAGCAACTTCACCGAGTCTCCATAACTCCGCAGATCGAGTGCCGACAGGATTTTCTAAACGCTCAGTAATGCGTTGCAACTGTGCGCTCTGCTGCTGATGAGCCCACAAAAAAACATCCTCAAATCCTCGGAGTTGTTCGGTAATGGCAAGGGTAGAGGCAGCGAGCTGGTGAGAGAGTTGAGCAATACCACTTCCAAGTTCAGCAAATCCTGAAAAGAGTGCCTGTTGAATATCTCCCAATTTATGGATCGATACAGCACCTAATCGATTTCCACCTTCCAGAAGTTCATGAGTTCGCTCATGCATGAGCACTCCTTCTGAGAGAAGGCGCAGCGCAGCATTTCTCTGGTCAAAAGCCGCACGAGCCCTTTCATCAAGTCTTGCTAGCTGATGGGAATGAAGAACGTTATGTCGTAATGACATTTCGCCAGTATAACCCAAATGACCAACCGCTTCAGCTAAATCGCGCTGAGCATCAACAAGTGAATCAAACTGTGGCCGGAGCGTCTCGGCAACATTGGGAATATTAATGTGAACATCTGGAGCCTTTACTTCGATAGCTGATCTTTCAGCAACATGAGGAGTCGACGAAGATGATCGTGAACCTCTCTTATTGATTTCCTCTAATAGAGTGAGTTGTTTCGCCTGAGTCTTTAAAAGCATCTGTTCATCGGAAAGTCCGAACTCATTGGGAATCCCACGAAGATTTTTGACAACTTTTGTGCTGAGGGAGTCGGTATCGCTTTTGATTGCCATAATCAAAGTAATAAAGAGAGGCAATTGTGTCTCTATGTTCGTTAATAGTCAAATATATACTTTTTTGAGTTCGCTACAGAGAAGGCGAATAAAAGCTCATCGATCCTGCCTTTGTTCTTTGTCCGAACAAAGATAGAAGCCTCTGCCCGGGCAGACCTTATCGCAATAAATTGCGAATATAGCAAGCTAACTCAGCTTCGGGCCCGGGCCGGCACGTGCCGGAAATTTACAATACAATATCTGGAAATTATGTCAGATTGCAGTTAAACGTGCACGCCAAGTTTCCCCTCACCAAAACCCACCTCAAATCTCCCAATTTACAAGCCAAAAAAAACCTGCTAACATCGGCGCGCGATAATTCGCCAATAATTCACCAATAATTTACTCATCATAACCATCCTCCCCCCATGAAAGTCACCAAAGAAACCCTCAAAAACTCCCAAATAAAGCTGAAAATTGAGCTGGAGCCAGACGAGCTCGACACATACACCCAAAAAGCCGTAAAGCTGCTCAGCGAACAGGTGAAGATTCCCGGCTTCAGGCCAGGAACGGCGACCTATGATGTCATAAAGATGCACCTCGGGGAGCCCGCGATCCTGCGCCAGATGATCGATCTTGCCCTTCCGCAGACCTACTCGAAAGCGATCACCGATGAAAAAATCCCGGTCGTCTCGCGTCCGGAGATCAGTATCCTCTCCGAAAATCCACTCGTCTACGAAGCCACAGTCGCGCTCCTCCCAGAGGTCAAAGTAAAAAATTACAAAAATATCAAGGTTCCAAAAACGACTGCAGAAGTAGAAGACAAAGATGTAGACAACGTCCTCGAAAATCTGCAAAAACACTACGCGACCTACAAACCCATCGAGCGTCCGATCAAAAAAGGTGATCGTGTTGAGATCGACTTCAATGGCAAAGATAGCACCGGTGTCCCACTCGAAGGAACGCAAAGTAAAAATCATCCAGTCGTTGTCGGAGAAAATTCGCTTCTTCCTGATTTTGAAAAAAATCTCGAGGGCATGAACGTCGGTGAGACGAAAACATTCATGATGACCTTTCCAAAGGACTACCACGCCGAGCACTTCCGCAATAAAGACGTCACCTTCGAAACCACGGTGCAGCGAGCCGAAGAACCGCAGCAACCTGAGCTAAACGACGAGTTCGTCGAAAGAGTCACGGGCGAAAAAAAATCCGTCGAAGGTCTCAGGAAAGAGATTCACACCAATCTGAAAACCCAGCGTGCCAATGAAGAGCGCATGAAACAGGAAGACAAACTCCTCGAAGAGCTTCTCGAGCGAACGGAGGTAGAGATTCCGCAGCAGCTTACGATAGAGGAGATTGAGTACATTCTCGAAGATCTAAAGGCGGACCTCTCAGAAAAAGGTCTGACGATGGAGCAGTATCTGAAAGCCACGAAAAAAACACCGGAGGATATGACGAAGGATTATCAGAAAGAGGCAGAGAAGAGAATTAAAATCCGTCTGGCACTTCAGTTTCTCTTTACCGAAGAGAAGATCGAGGCCGGTGAACAAGATATTGATGCAGAGATCGCCGAGCTCGTGACGCAGTATCCGGAAAATCAGCGCGAGAAGGCAGTACAGGAGTACAAGAAAAATAGTCAGATGCTCGCTCGAATCAGGAATCGTGCGATGCTGAAAAAGCTCTTCGATAAGCTCTTGCATGCACCAGAGGAGACCGTCTAGAACTCAAGAATAAAAATTCACACCTCATATTCTTTCCAAAATATCTGCGAAAGAGTTGATTTGTGAAATAAAAAATTATACAGTGCTTCTGTCGCTGTATAATTTATGTGTACATGCTCAAAAATCTTTTCACCTCTGCAACCCGAATCAAGCTTCTCACCCTTTTTTTACTCCATCCCGATGATGAGTACTTTATTCGTGAACTCACGCGAAAACTCAACGAGCAGATTAATTCCATTCGCCGCGAGCTCGACAATCTCAAAAAAATTGGCCTGCTGAAGAGCAAATTCAAGAACAGAAAAAAGTTCTATATCGTCGACAAACACTTCATCATCTTCAACGAACTCAAGAGCATCATTCTGAAAACCCTGAGTAATCACGAAGAAATCGCCAAAAAAATCAGCAAGTGCGGAGACATCGCCTATATGATGCTGAGTGGAATTTTTGTGAATAAAAACGCTACCGTCGATCTGCTCATCGTAGGGGACAACGTGAATAAAGATCGTCTCGAAAGTATCTTGAACTCCGAGGTCGCGACCAAGAGTCCCGTCAGGTACAGCATCCTCTCAAAAGAAGATTTTCTCTATCGACTCGAGTGCAAGGATCGATTTCTCACGGATATCCTGAAAGATCCGGAAAATCTCGTGGCCATCAACAAGCTCACCATTCCCGAGCTGCAGTAGCAGGAATACCCAATTTTCAGCTTCAAAATTGCCAAAGACTCAAAAAACATCTTCCCCCTTGCGCGCAGTCGCCAAATTCACTATAATCCCCGCGCTATCACTCTAAAAGAATCCCTATGAAAGAACTCGCCATCATCCACGCAGAGACCCTGAAGAAAAAAGTTCCAGACATTAAGCCTGGCCACACGGTCAAGGTCTACCAGCGTATTAAAGAAGGAGAAAAAGAGCGAACCCAGATGTTTGAAGGACTGGTCATTGCAGTCGGAAGCGGTACAGGCGTGCACAAAACATTCACGGTACGAAAAGTCGTTGACGGCGTCGGTGTGGAAAAAGTATTTCCGATCTACAGCTCGAATATTGAAAAAATCGTTCTCAAAAAAGAGGCAAGTGTTCGAAGAGCCAAGCTCTACTATCTGCGTACCGCCGTCGGAAAAGCCGGTCGCCTCAAAGAAACCATGCTCAAAGAAGAGGCATCAATCAAAGAGCCGGTAGTCAAGGAAGAAAAGGCAGAGGAAGCGGTTGAGTAACCCGCGCACACACATGAAAAAAAGACGAATCCTCATCTGCGGAAACTACGGAGCGGGGAACTTTGGCGATGAACTCATCCTCAAGGGTCTTTTGAAAGTGATAAAAAAACTGGCACACATCGAAGTCACGGTGATGACGGGAAATGAAAAGGAGACGTGGACCATGCACGATGTCCAGGTCGCCCCATTTGTTCCAAGCTCTCTCAAGTCGTGGACCAAGCAGGTGCTCAAAGGAAAAGCGGCACGGGCACTTTTTGCCATTGGACAGGCCGATCTCATCATCTTCGGTGGGGGAGGACTCTTCAATGAAAAAGAAGAAGCGTCCATAAAAATTTGGAATAGTCAGGTACGAGCATTTCGCTTTTTCAAAAAACCCGTCATCATGATCGGTCAGAGTTTTGGAAACATAGAAAAAGAAAAAAATAAAAAAATCATTCGCAAAGTTTGCTCCTCAATGAAAAAAATTCTCGTGCGCGATCCAATCTCAAAAAAAAATCTCGAATCACTCGGCATCGAAAAACACATTCAGGTCGTGAGTGACTCCGCTTTTTGGCTTGAAGCAAGGGATTTTCAAGAAGAAAAAAAACCTTACCATTCACCATACTATCTCATCAGCCTTCGCGCGTGGCCGGGTATCGATACCAAACTCCTCACAGAACATATCAACACGCTGATAAAAAATCTTCCCGGAACGCCAGTTTTTATTTCCATGCAAAAAGATGACGAAAAAATATTCCACCAACTGAATAACAAAAACATACAATGCATATCACCAAAAAATCTCAACGAACTCTGGACACTTTTTTCTCACGCACAATGCATCATTGGAATGCGCCTTCACGCCTGCATCCTCGCAACGACGATGCAAAAGCCGCTCCTCGCCATCGCCTATGACGATAAAGTCAAAAACCTCCTCCAAACCGAAAATCCAGCCGCTTTGACCCTCGATCCGCATCTCGACCTCCTTTTTCCCGAAGATCTCCCGGAAAAACTCCAAAATTTCTTTTCAGCTTCAAATCCTCAACTCAAAGCTAAAACACACAAAGCTGAAATAAATATCTTCACAAAAATGTTGACAAAAAATCTAAAGTCGATATAGTAGAAAACCAGATTTTAATTCTTTCTTAATTCTCTTCCTATGACACCACGAACCTCTCCAGAACGTACCGGTAGCTCAGCTACCCCATCACTCAAGTCAGCAGCAGGCAGGAAATTTGCCGCCCTCGTCACCGCCTTATCCGCCTTGACCGCAGCCGGCACAGCAGAAGCGCTCGAGTGCACCAAGGGTCAGCACGAAGTAACATTTCCAACCGCAACGGGAGGCCTGAAAAGTGAATGTGTCGATGATAAAACAGGAGCCGTCGTCAAAAACGTAGCAAAATCTGCCCCAAAACCAGTTCCAGTCTGCCGAATTGCTTCCATAGATGATGTACTGCAGGTTCGAAAT
>CAYHPV010000057.1:0-6683 GCA_964358735.1 uncultured Candidatus Peribacteria bacterium
CAAATTTTTTGCTCAAAGCCCAAAAGAATCACCAACACCTATACGCCGCTGATAGCGCATTCCTGCAACTGCAGAAGGATCAACATCGAAAATACCACTTTCAATAAACCATGCATCCAAAGCATCATGAATGGCCCGATAACAATCGAGCTCGCTTCCGGGAATAGCATAAACCCCGGTCGGAACATGAATAACCACGACTTTACCTTCATGCCCTTTAAAAACACCACTTCTCTCAAGCTTTTTATAGGCAGCTTCTGATGGATGCTGACCGAAGGAATCTAGCATAAGCTCTGAGATTAATACATATCCGCCATACCTCCCATACCACCATGTCCACCACCAGCACCAGCCGAACTAGCTTCCTTTGGCTCTGGAAGCTCAACCACTGCCGCCTCCATCGTGAGGAACGTAGCTGCGATAGAAACCGCATTTTGCAGCGCAGAACGAGTGACTTTTTTCGGATCGATAATACCCGCCTTGATCATATCGGTGTACTCACCCGTCATGACGTTATAGCCAATCGCGTCCTTTTCGGACATGACCTTACTCACGACAACTTTTCCATCCTGACCAGCGTTTTGAACGATGTGCATGAGTGGCTCCATGAGCGAAGCCTTCACGAGCTCAACACCGGTCTTTTCATCGCCCTCGAGTTTCAAATGCTCGAGCGCTCGGAGCGCATGTAATAGCGCGACTCCCCCACCAGGAACAATTCCTTCTTCGACAGCAGCCTTGGTCGCCTGAACCGCATCTTCGAGACGATGCTTCTTTTCTTTCAATTCAACTTCTGTCGAAGCACCAACCTTGATCACCCCAACACCGCCAGCGAGTTTTGCGAGCCGCTCAGCGAATTTATCACGATCGAAGTCAGAGTTTGTCTTGTCCATGAGCGTTCGAAGTTCAGAGACTCGAGCCTCAATATCAGCCTTATCACCCTTTCCACCAATAATCGTCGTCTTCTCTTTATCAGCCACCACACGACTCGCACGGCCGAGATCAGCCAGCCCAGCGTCTTCAAGCTTCAATCCAACCTCTTCACTCATCACCCGTCCACCCGTGAGGGCCGCGATATCCTTGAGCATCTCTTTTCGTCGCTCTCCAAAAGCCGGAGCCTTGACCGCGAGAACACTGAACGCCCCGCGCAACTTATTCAAGACGAGCGTAGCCAGTGCCTCACCATCGATATCTTCCGCAATAATCACAATCTCCTTTTTTCCGCTCTGCACGACCTTTTCCAAAATTGGAAGAATCTCCTGAATCGAAGAGATTTTTTTATCAGTAATAAGAATCCGCGCATCCTCATACGAAGCCTCCATGCGAGCCGGATCCGTCACGAAATACGCAGAGATATAGCCGTTATCAAACTGCATACCCTCAACGACCTCTTTCGTGAGCCCCATGGTCTGAGCCTCTTCCACGGTAATCACGCCGTCACTTCCAACGAGAGAAAGCACCTCGGCAATGAGCTCACCCATCTCTTCGTTTTGCGCGGAAACCGTGGCCACTTGTGCAATCTTTTCTTTCGAGTCGCCGATCTTGACCGCCATTTTCTCAAGCTCCGCAACAACCCGTTCCATCGCAAGAATAATACAACTCCGCAGCTGCATCGGATTCGCACCAGCGGTAATATTTCGAATGCCACCCTCGATCATCTTCCATGCGAGAAGCGTCGCCGTCGTGGTGCCATCACCCGCAACGTCGTTCGTCTTTGTCGCAGCCTCTTTCACTAATTGTGCGCCCATATTTTCATACGGATCCTTAAGTTCGATCTCTTTCGCGATCGTCACGCCATCATGGGTGATGACCGCTGAGCCATATTTTTTATCAAGACCGACATTTCGTCCTTTCGGACCGAGCGTAATGCAAACGGTCGTAGCAAGTTTTCTGACACCAGCGAGAAGTTTGGTTCGCGCCTCATCACCGAAAAGAATTTGTTTTGCCATAGAGTTGAGAAGTTAAAAATAGAAAAATTATCCGATAATCGCCAGCACATCACCCTGATTCAAAATCAAAAGCTCCTGGCCCTCAATCTTCACCTCACTCGGACCATACTTGGAAAAAAGAATCTTATCCCCAACTTTCACATCCATCGCCAATCGCGTACCGACGTCCGTCATCTTTCCGGGCCCAACCGCCACCACCTCACCCATCTGTGGCCGCTCCTTCGACGCCGTCGACGGAATATAAATCCCCGAACTCGTCTGCGTCTCCTGTTCCTCCGCCTTTACCACAATATGATCATCGGTCGGATTAAGTTTGATATGTCCTGACATAGGTATGAAAATTAAAGAATTAGCACTGGGTATTGTAGAGTGCTAATCGAGCACGATCAAGAGGATATTTTTCCAAGAAAATTCAGCTTCAAAATCCTTCATATGAAGGATTTTAGCTTTATTTTTCACACACTAATCCGCCACCGCGTCCTTCCTCACCTCGCGTATGACATTCACCTTGATAGGGTTTGGGTGCTGGAAATCGCGCTCGATTTTTCTCGCCACATCATGACTGAGGCGCTTCGAGCCCAGATCATCGAGCTCTTCAGCATTCACAAAAATGCGAACTTCATTACCAGCCTGAATGGCGTAAGCTTTTTTCACACCGCCAAAGGACAGACAGAGATTTTCCAGCTCCTGCATGCGACGAACAAAGGTATCGAGATTTTCCTTGGTTGCTCCGGGTCGAGCATTAGAAATTAAATTCGCCGCCTCGACGAGCATCGCCTCCACACTCTTCGCCTCCATATCTCCATCATGCGCCTCGATCGCGTGAACCACATCAGCACCCAACCCAAATTTCTTCGCGATCTCGGCCCCAATCTTGACATGATTCCCCTGAATCTCATGATCCACCGCCTTCCCAATATCATGGAGCAACCCCGCCTTTTTACAGACATTCACATCCGCACCGAGCTCACCCGCAAGGGCGCCGGCAATATACGAAACCTCCATTGAGTGCTTCAAAACATTTTGCCCATAACTCAAACGGAATTTCAAGCGACCAAGCAACTTCACGAGATTTGGATGCAGACCGGTAACGCCACACTCATACACCGCCTTTTCACCAAGCTCTTTAATAAGGGTATTCACCTCTTCTTTCACCTTTTCATAGGTCTCCTCAATGCGAGCCGGATGAATACGACCATCGGTAATCAGCCGCTCAAGCGTCATCTTCGCAATATACCGTCGAATCATGTCAAAACCAGAAATCACAATGGACCCCGGCGTATCATCGACGATGACATCAATTCCGGTAATCTGCTCAAACGTATTGATATTTCGCCCTTCACGTCCGATGATGCGACCTTTCAGATCATCACTTGGAAGGTTGACCATCGTCACCGTCGACTCAGCCGTGACATCAGCCGCGACGCGCTGAATAGCATCCGCAATCAAATATCGAGCCTTTTCCTTCGCGTTGTCCTTGAGCTCTTTTTCAGCTTTTTCAATCTGCACGAGAAGATCACCCTTCGCCTCCTCTTCCACCTGCTTCAAGAGAATCGTACGAGCTTCTTCAGGCGAGAGTCCGGCAATTTTCTGGAGTTGCGTTGCCTGCGCATTGTACATTTTTTCCACCTCTTCACGGAGGGCCTTCACCGACTCAACCTTCTGCTCGAGATCGGTCTTGGTTTTCTCAGACTCCTCGAGTCGCTTATCGAGTGACTCTTCCTTCTTCGTCAGACGATCCTCCATTTTTTCAAGCTGCTCATGCTTCTGTCGCTCTTCACGTTTCACCTCCTCTTGCATTTTGAGAGCCTCATTTTTGGCATCCATCACCAGCTCTTTGGCTCGCATCGCGGCATCATCCAAAGCTCGCTGAGATTGCTCCAGAGCCTGCCGATCATACTTACTGAGAAAAACTTTTCGGACGCTATATCCAGCAGCACCTCCCACGCCAAGTCCAATCAGCGCAAGAAGAATAGATAAAGTATTCATAGGGGTACGGAACGTTAGATCATAGAATCTTCGTTCACCGTTCCTTCAGTCGTGCAAAAAACAAAACCCTATATATCGAGCCTTTTAAAGCTAAAAATGCTGGCAATCATCAAATGACTTCCTCGTGTTTTTGCAGGAATTCTTCTCGAATTTGAAGCTAATTGATGGATAGGTGTCATGGTTATCGAACGAATTGAGATATATGGTGAAGCAAAACAAAAATACCAGAGGGGTCACAAAAGGTCAATGAAACGGAAATTCAGCTTTGGAATCTCGAAATGTACGGAAATTGTCAGAAGTTTGTAAGAAAAATAGAAGAATAATGTTAACAGTGGGTTAAGAATTGGTCATGACGAAGGGGTAGAGTGAGGGGTACTTATTTATTTACCCTTCATATATATGAAAAAAATCTATCGAGTCACTGTCGCTCTCGGACTCATATTCAGCTTTAGTTTTTCGGCACTTGCCTCCACGATACTCCCCTGCGGCACCACGGAAGCCAAACTCCTCATCACCAAATTCAGCTTCAATAACAGTATCGATTTCATAGAATTACAAGTTCTGAGTGATGGAAACGGAGGCTCAGGAACTACGCTCGATGGCTGGAAACTTGGAACCATTGATGCCACGCTCGAAAACCTCACCAGTAAAACCATTCGAACCGGCGACACTCTTCGCTTCAATGAAATTGGAAATCTCACCGCCACAACAGATCAGATTGTATTGACGAACAATAAAAATGAAGTAAAAGACAGTGTCTGTTGGGTCAATGCAAAGCCAACCGAACAAGAACAAAAAGACTTCGCCACACTCAAAGAAAACTGGCCGGGGAATATAGCCGGATGTCTTTCAAGTAATAATCTCGAAAAGAATACGATCTTTACACGTAAAAATTCCGCTGACACCAATTCGCAAGGTGATTGGCAGATCGAAGCGCTAGCGGAGATCCCTGCAGCCCCCCTCGTCTCCCCCTCCATTCTCCCACTCCCGCCCGAACCCCCACAAAATCTCCCTCCCCTCGCCACCACCGAAATCATCATCAGTGAATTTCTTCCGGACCCCGAAGGAAATGATGAAGATCACGAATGGATTGAGCTTCGAAACACGAGCGATCACGCCGTACGCCTGGCCGGTTGGCAGCTCGATGATAGCGAAGGAGGAAGCAAGCCTTTTACCTTCACGCAGGAAACCATAGGTGCGGAAAGTTTTTTGATACTGAATAATGGAAAAACCGGCATCACGCTCAACAACACCAATGATGACGTTCGCCTGATCAATCCAGAAAAAAAAGTAACTTCATTATTTTCCTACAAAAAAACATCACCAAATACAAGCTGGGCCATGACAAAAGATGGAGAGTGGAAGCTCACGGAATTTTTAACACCCGAAGAAGAAAATCAGTTTATAGAAAAAATCTCCAAAGAAAAACAGATCACCGAAAAAGAAATTCTGGAGCCACTCCCGATGACATCACCACCAGCAACCATCGAAATATCAGAAATCGTTCCAAATCCGGCAGGCACAGACACCGCAAAAGAGTGGATCGAAATTCATAACAAAACGGCCGAACCACTTTCGCTCGCCAACTGGAAAATCAGAAACAAAGACGGAAAAATATTTACCCTGCCCAGCTCAGCAGCCATTCCGGCAAAGAGCTACCTGATTTTCACGGACGAGACAACAAAAATCCGCATGAAAAACAGCTACGACGAAATACAGCTTATAGATGCAGAAAATCTCGTACAGGACCAAGTTGAATTCGAGGAGGCACCGGAAAATGTCTCCTTCGCAAAAGTTTCCACAATAAAATTTGAAGAAAATGCACCAAAAAGCATCACGAAAAATATAATTGATACCTTCATCGGAACAGCATATGCCGGTACAAAAAGTGACACGGAAGAAAGTCGCTGGGAGTGGACGAAAGATATAACCCAAGGAAAAGACAATCCTCAATACTACAAAATCAAAGGGACCATTATGAAAGAGCCTGGCAATGAAGGAAATATGATCGTTCAAACGGCAACTCAAGAGCTTACGCTCAATATTTCAGAAGAAACCATTTCGCAGGCACTCCGACAAAGTCTCTTCAAAAAAGACGCGACCATAGAGCTCACCGCAAGAAAAGAAAATGAAAAACTCATGCTAGAAAGCTACGAAATCAAGCAGGAGGCAGAAAACGAAAAATCCGGAGTGCCCGCTTCAAAATTTCCAAAAATGATAGGAATGATACTCCTAATGGTAAGCACGGGGGCGCTCGCCGCCTGGTACGCGCAAGGCTACCTGAAAAAAACTATATATCATGATGATCCAGCTTCTTCAGAATCCCACCATATTCATCCTCATAAATCTCAATTAACGCTACCAGAAGGGTAAGAATCAGCGGTCCAAAAATCACACCGGAAAAACCCCACACCATAATGCCTCCGAGAACAGAGAGAAACATGAGGAGGGCGTTGGCATTGCTCTGGGTACCGATGAGGTATGGTCGCAAAAAATTATCGAGCATTCCGACAATAATCGCACCCCAGAGAACAAGGAAAACTGCCTGCGCCGTGTGTCCTTGAACAAAAAGGATAATTGCAGCAGGCATCCACACAAGACCAGTGCCGATATAAGGAAGAAGGGCGAAAAAGGCCATGACGGTTCCCCAGAGAACCGGCTGTCCCACGCCGGCAATGGCGAAACCAACGCCGCCCACAAAGCCCTGCGCCATAGCGGTAAAAAACGTCCCATAGATGGTGGCGCGAG
>CAYHPV010000058.1:0-6588 GCA_964358735.1 uncultured Candidatus Peribacteria bacterium
CAGTGTTCTCGGACCCTTTTATCGTTATCATATGGAGTTATCGCAGGAACAGGTGCGTCATATCGCGAAGTTGGCCCGTCTTGGCTTGAGCGACGAGGAGGTCAAAAAGTTCTCGACGCAACTTACGAATATTTTGCAGTATATGGAGGTACTTGCTGAAGTTGATACTTCCGCGGTTTTGCCGACGAATCAGGTGACCGGCCTTTCGAATGTCATGCGTGAAGATACGGTGCGTGGCGACTGGACCCAGCCCGAAGAACTTCTGGCGTGCAGTGAACTTCCGGTCGAGAGTGATCAGATTCGCGTGAAACCGGTTATTGAATAATTTTTTCATATGGACGTACTCGGATTATCGGTACAGGAGATGGCTCAAGGGCTGCGTGAAAAGCAGTTTACCTCTCGTGAGTTGACGCATGCTTTTTTGGCTGAGGCGAAGCGTCGCAATGAGGAGCTGAATGCGTATGTTTTATTTACTGAAAGTGAGGCTCTTGCCCAGGCCGAAGAGTCTGATCGCCGTTTTGCTGCCGGCAAGCCACTTTCCATGCTTGATGGTATTCCGTGTGCCCTGAAAGATATTTTCAATACCCGTGGCGTCCGTACGACGTGCTGCTCGAAGATGCTTGAGCGATTTGTGCCTCCGTATGATGCGACCGCGGTTGCCAAGTTGCGTGAGAGTGGCGTTGTTTTTCTTGGAAAAACCAATATGGATGAGTTTGCCTGTGGGGGTTCTTCGGAACATTCCTGTTATGGGCCGACGCGAAATCCTGTCGATCCTACCCGTGTCGCTGGAGGAAGTTCTGGTGGATCTAGTGCTGCGGTTGCCGCGAATATGGCTCCATTTGCTATGGGAACGGATACGGGTGGCTCCATTCGTTTTCCTGCATCCCTTTGCGGATGCGTGGGTTTGAAGGTGACGTATGGGCGTGTCTCCCGGAGCGTGGTCACCGCGATGGCCTCTTCCCTTGATTCCATTGGACACTTTTCCAAGACGGTCACCGATGCGGCGCTTATTTTGCAGGTGACGGCGGGTCGGGATCCACTGGATGCCACAACACCGGATGTGGCTGTTCCTGATTATCTGAAAAATATAGAGAAAGGCGTCAAGGGCTTGCGAATTGGGTTGCCCAAAGAATATTTTGCCGAGGGAGTCGATCCTGAGATTCGAGAGAGCGTGATGGCGGCGGCCGAGGTCTACAGATCGCTTGGTGCTACGGTGAAGGAGGTGAGTCTCCCATTTACCAAGTATGCCGTGGCGGTGTATTACATTGTGATGCCCGCCGAGCTCAGCGCAAATTTGGCACGGTTTGACGGGATCAGGTATGGCAGTCGGCCTCGCCAAGAAGGCGAGTCGATTGTTGATTATTACTATCATGCTCGAGGCGAGGCATTTGGAGCTGAGATCAAGCGACGCATCATGATTGGAACCTATGTTTTATCGGCCGGATATTATGATGCCTTTTATAATAAAGCCCTGAAAGTTCGAACGCTTATTAAAAATGATTTCGATGCGGTTTTTAAGGAAGTCGATGTTTTATTGACTCCCACGAGTCCGATTCCCGCCTTCAAGGTTGGTGAAAAAATCGATGATCCCGTCGCGATGTACCTCGCTGATGCACTCACTATACCTGCCAATGCTGCCGGTATTCCGGGATTGAGTGTTCCGTGCGGGGTGACCGCTACTGGCGGATTACCTATTGGCATGCAACTCCTCGCGCCACAGTTTGCAGAAAGTTTGCTTTTTCAGGTAGGGCGAGCGTATGAGAAGGCGAGGGGTAGATCATAGATTCCAGCCTACATTCTAGGCTGCTTACGATCGCAGCAATTGCAATATCAGGAATTTGCATTATACTGTGTGCACTATTTTACTTTTCATGAGCATGGCTTTAATCAAGATTCCTGTTTTTCGAGAAGTTGCGAAATGTTTGCGCGCCGTAGCCGATGTTTTGTCTCCCCCTGATGCTGGGCGAAATACACTACCTTATCCTGAGGTTGTGCAGCTTCGGGCGTCCACCCGGCAAACTGTGGCAGGTATCGTCCCTTCTGGACTTGATATTCTGGTTCAGCAGGAACAAGTTTTGCTCGAACATTTGCGGCGGCATCAATATCATCCTCCTTATCTTTGCCGTTCAGAGATTTAACTATGACGATTGAGCGATAAGATTCGATGATGAATTGGTGTCTCTGTTATTTCACGTTTCACCCCGGTCTCCGGTAGCCCTGCACCATCTGGTCGATATCGTATTTTGCTCTTTCCCTGCTTCCTGCTAAACCCCTCTCGGCTTCTTTTCCTACCCGCCATTCACTCGGATGTTCTTCTTCATTTTCGATGAGGGTGAGGTGAGCCAGTCTTTCATGTTCGGTACAGAGGGCGACGATGTGATCAGGATTGTGGATGTGTTCAAGCGCAAATCTTTGGGTGTGATGCAGGATGGTGTAGGGCTTGATGCACCCTTGGAATTCGCAGGTGTTGCGTGAACGTTCTTTGATATATTTTTCTATTGCTGCGGGAATATGGCGAGATGAGGTGGTGACTGGTTGTGGTTTTTTATCCTGGAGTATTTTTGCTCGTTGTTCGAGAAATTCCTGCATAAGCATGTTCCAATCTCCCTGGCCTTTGAGTTTCTCGAGCTGTGCGGCAATCTTGGAGTTGAGTTGCATGGGGATGGTTTTTTGGATGGGTGAGCCGGTGCCTGTTCCCGATTGCTCTGGAATCTCGATGGCTTGCTGTTGCAAAAAACTCTCAGTTTCTGACGGGGCGCCCCGTCCAATTATGTCAAGTTCGAAGAGATTGATGGGTTGAATGTTTGGAGTATCGGGCATGGTGACTGAAATACCCATGGTGGCTCTTCGCTCGTTCTGATTTTCCAGCCCTTGGCGATACATCTGTAACGTGTGCTGACTCATGGTTCGTATTTTGTCTGCCCAGAATTTCTGGTTGTTTATGGTGAGGAGGGTTACGATTGGTTTGACGGCGTTGATGCCTCGCTCTTCGATGACCTTCATGATATCTGGCATATGCTCGGCCACCCGGAGGATGCGCAGGGCATCATTTACCGTGTCGTGACTCATGCCGGCGAGTCTTCCGGCATACTCATGGATCGATCTAAATTTCTTTCTTTCCCAGACCCGTTCGCGGTCAATGGCTGGGAGCATCATGATGCATTTGCGCATCCACTCACGGGCATTGCGGCCGTATGTTTTGAATTGGGTGTGGAGCGTATTGATGGTGGTTTTCTGGGGTGGTGTTGGTGATTGAGATGTGGGTAGCGTGATAGATGGGTGCATGGTGTTTTTGGGTGATGATGTATAGGAAATGCTACCAGAAAATCTTTTCGGAAACCATGAAAAACCATGGATATAAGCCATTTTCTCGTGACAACTACGTACAAATGTTATATGGTGAGTAAACGCTCACCTCTGTCACGATGGATGATTAGTAAACGCTCACCCATAACTCGCGCAATCCTGAATGTTTGCTCACCGCACCTATGAAATTGTGGCGTGATTATTTTCTCACCTCCATTTTCACTTTCCCTTCGCAAACTCCCAGGCCATGTGAAAAATGGCGCGCTGAGTGGCGGCGATTTCGTCGGACTCGATGATCATGCCGATGAGTTCGTCGCGGATGGAGACGATGGCGACTTTGTTGTCGTAGATGTTTATTTCGTTGGTGAAGTTGTGAGTGGCGGTTGGCACGAGGCGGATTTCGCGGAAATTGGCTTTGTCTTGCGAGTGGACGCGTTGGCCATACTCATCATCGGGGGCGATGCCTTTGAGATGGATTTTTTTCTTCACGCGTTTGGCGACATACTCCTGGTCATACTCCGGCCAGAATTTTCGAATTTCTCTGGAGTTGGCGTAGTTCAGGATTTCGGTTTTGCTCGTGAGGGTGTCGGCGTAGATGGTTTTTATTCCTTCGATGCCTTCGTAGTACTGAACTTGCGGATGGTTGGTTCCGGTGGTGATGCGTTTGAGCTGCGGGATGGCAAGCTTGAGCTGACTGGTGTGCCGGCTGGTTTCCGCATAGAGTAGCTCTGGATCGAGTGCGGAGAAATATTTCACATTTTTTTTAATCAGGAAATTCACGAAGCCTTTTGCCTTCAGTTTTTCGAGAATATCGTAGGTCGTGACGCGATTCATGCGAGCGATTCTTGCGATGTGCATGACGGATGCTGAGCCCAGCTCGAGACAGGCGAGGTAGACTTTGGCCTCTTTTTCCGAGAGGCCGATATTTTTCAGTGGGATGATGAGGGTTTTGTCCATGAGAACGGTATTACGCGATACTTTTTACAATAAATTTTTCAATTTCGAGCAGGAGGAGATTTTTGTCATTGACTCCCTGGGGGATTTTTCCGGTTCGTAGATCGGTACTGATTCGAACGAGGTCGCTATAGATTTGCTTCATCTGATCTAATGTAAATTTTGATGACTGGTCGATGGCGAGTTTTACCGGATAGGGTTTTATATTTGGATCGTAGGTCGTCATTTTTTCGTAGACCCGACCCTTTGGTATTTTTTGATTTTCGAGCAAATCTTTTACCAGTATCAGGAGTCGGAAATGCCGCGCGATCATCGTGAGAATAATCAATATTTCTTCGCCCATGTCTATCAGCGTGTGGAGTTTTCTTATCGCCTCCTGCGGATTTTTTGCATTCAAACTATCGGTAAACTGAAAGACGGTCGCGGCGTAGTTTTTTGAAATGAGCAGATCAATGTCGAGTTGCGTGACGGCTCGATTTTCGCAGTAGAGTCCAAGTTTTGCCACTTCTTGCGAGAGCGTGAGCATGTCGCCGGTGCTATTATTGACGATTTCATTCATCAGCGCTGGCGAGATGGTGGTATTATATTTTTGTAACTTGTTTTGTATCCACGTCGTGAGTTCCTGTGGAGAGGGGAGTGCAAACACTTTCACATCCCCTATTTTTTCGATGGTTTTTTTGAGTCCACTTTTTGGTCGTTTTTTTGTTTCGAAGTTTGGATTTTCGAAGAAGATCACCACGGCTGTTTCAGGCAGGTTTTCCAGAAATTTTTCCACCTTGTCCTGCTCTTCGCTTTCCCCACCCCGCAAGAAATTTTTTATGACGATGAGACGTTTTTCACCGAGAAATGGTGCTGACTCGAGCGCGTTGATGATGGTTTTTGCGTTCAATTCTTCTTCGCTATCGATAATTGTAATATTAATATCCCCATGTTTTTTTTCAAAATTCTGGAACCAATTTTCCAGTGTTTTTTCGAGCAGATAGAGATTTTCTCCGTGAAATAGCGAGATGTTTGGGTTGATGGCGGCCATGGTTGTATTGTAGCGAGGTCGTGAGTAAATACCAAGTCGGTTGCCCGTTTCCTGGAAACGCGCTAGAGTAGTGGCGTGAAATTTCCTGCTATTATTGTCAATTTTAAGGCGTATGAGTCGGCTTTGGGTGCTGGGGCGGTTCTCCTTTCCGGCTTCCATGATCGGGTCGCACAAGAAACTGGAGCCAGTATTGGCATTGCGGTTTCGTCGCTTGATCTTCGGGATATTGCTTCAAAATCTGCGACTGCGGTCTTTGCCCAGCACGTCGATCCGGTGGAGTATGGTGCGAGGACGGGACAGATCCCGCCTGCTGCGGTGAAGCAGCTTGGAGCCTTTGGAACTCTTTTGAATCATGCTGAAAGGCGGTTGTCGTTGGATGTTTTGCGGCAAACCATCGAGATGTGTCGCACGATCGGTCTCTTTACCCTTGTCTGTGCCGAAAGTCCTGAAAAAGTTCAGGAAATTCTGGCGTTCAAGCCTGATGCGATTGCGTATGAGCCACTCGAACTCATTGGTGGCAATGTGTCGGTGTCGAGCGCGCAGCCGGATGTTATTGCTCGTGTCGTGCAGATTGCCGGTACGACGCCACTTTTGGTTGGGGCCGGGGTGAAACTCAAGAAGATGTTCGTGTCTCATTGCAGCTTGGTGCTCGGGGTGTTTTGCTCGCTTCGGGCGTGACACTTGCTCCCGATCCTGAGGCGGTTTTGAGGCAACTGGTGAGTGGGCTTTCTGGATTTTAATTTTTTACTATCGCATCCGTATGCAATTTCAAATTTTTTCCGAACACCTTGAACTTACTCCCGAGCAGCAGGAGCATGTGAAGCAAAAAATGATGCATCTCGAGACGTTTGCGCGGGAGATGATGGACGAGTCGTCTCTTTTGCGAGTTGATGTTCGGAAGAATAAAGTGAAGAGCTCTCGCAAACATATTTCTTTTCAGGCGACGCTTTTTGTCCATCCGGTGCATATCCGTGCGGAGGAGTCGGGTACCACGGTGGAGGAGGCTTGCGATGTGGTTGCCGAAAAGCTTCGAAAACAGATTGAGCGGTACAAGACGAAGTTGCACCGAAGGGGCGCGACTGGCGAGTGGATTCCCGAGTCGACCCTTGAGCAGCTCTCCAATGCGCAGAATGATTTGATTCATACCTTGCCAGTCATTGGAAAGCGCAAGAAAGTTTCCGGTGCTGCGGCGTTGCATGACGAGGAGGCGATTGAGCAGCTTGAGCTGGTGAGCCACGATTTTTATATGTTTGAGAGCAAGGACTCCGGACATCCTTCGGTGGTGTATCGACGGAGGG
>CAYHPV010000059.1:0-6572 GCA_964358735.1 uncultured Candidatus Peribacteria bacterium
AATTGATAGAGTCTCTCATTCAAAAAACGAACCAACGTATGGCGCCATCGTCTATCGGCTAGGACACATGGTTCTCATCCATGGAAGAGGGGTTCGACTCCCCTTGGCGCTACCAAAAAAGACTTCTCATTACGAGAATTCTTTTTTTGTGCAAAGACTAGCGACAATTCGGGGGTTCCAAAAGAATTACCATCAAACATGAGCGGTTTTGCGAAAATCAAATGCTGAAGGTTGAGCCGAGCCTCATAATCGTCGGCCAAATCCATCCAAACTTTGGAGGATACACGGCAATAAATGATGCACGATTTGATGCTTGTTTTAGGCATAGCGCATCAGTTAAGCGACTTTGTCGCATTCGGGAAGCATAGCGGGCGCGTGAGCCGGATTTGAGGCTTCGTGACGGCCAAGAGAGTCCAAAGCCGTGTTCGCAACGGCATAAAGCTTGTCGCGTAACGCCAAAAGCTCCTCATCGGGGAGATTGGCGAGATCGGGATCGATGCAACGGCATTGCTCCAAAGTAAGCATGGAGCAAGCATATTGAACCCACCGCTGGGAAAGGCGGCGTTATTCACAGAAGCAACAAAAGAGGGCTGCATACAGCCCATTTGTTTGCTTAGTATTGGGGGTTTGGCAAATTCCAATCCGTTCAATCGTATATTCCACTTTGGAATATTACAGAATGGAATATAGAATGCTCGAGAACGCATTCATTGTCATGTCCAAAACGATTTTTACAAAAGACCACAAACATACTGTTGAACAACTCAAGCGGGCGCGTTTGGAAGCTGGCTTAGACCAAGAAGTGGCCGCCAAACTGATCAACAGAACTCAGTCCTACATTTCAAAAATCGAAT
Organism: uncultured Candidatus Peribacteria bacterium; assembly: GCA_964358735.1. Lineage (GTDB taxonomy): Bacteria > Patescibacteriota > Gracilibacteria > UBA1369 > UBA12463 > CALREA01. Next base: position 855 of record CAYHPV010000059.1, read on the forward strand.
CCGGACAGAGGCGTATTGATGTCGTGCAACTAAAACAATTCGCAAAAGCCTACGGCAAAGATCTCTCCTACTTCATTAAATAGTTGTATGACTCGAAAACAGGTAATCACACTCATCACGAAGTTAGTAAAAGAAGACCTCACTTTTGATGACTACGCAAAAAGACTAGTAAAGGATCTTTCGGGTTTGACGTTGGAGGAAATTAAATCGAGCCTGCTTGAATGTGGTGTCATTCCAGAATCCTTTGGGCATGATTCCAGCGAAGAAAAATTGTATTCGAAATATACAGACATACTCCTATCGGTCGCCTTTAATTACTTGGGCATCGATTCGGAAATTGTAAAATTGAGATCCGACTCCGCCGATGTGGAAGGCAAGACAAGTGAATATTCTATTGTGGCGGACGCTAAAGCGTTTCGTCTAAGCAGAACCGCTAAAAACCAAAAAGATTTTAAGGTAGAGGCGTTAAACAAATGGCGCAAAGGTAAGGACTACGCTTGTTTAGTTTGCCCTTTGTATCAGTATCCAAAAAGTTCCAGCCAAATTTACCGACAAGCGATTGATCGAAACGTAACGATGCTGTCGTACATCCATTTGGTTTATATGCTCTCGCAACCTGAATGCGGCAAAGTTAGCTATAAGACGCTCTGGTCAGCGGGTAAAGCCTTGAAAGGCGCGAAAGACGCTGTCTCATACTGGAATGCCATTGATTTTTCCATAGCTGAAATATTTAAGAAGCCCCTTAAGGATTTAGAAGAATTTAAACAGGCGGAAGTTAAGTCGCTAGAAAAATCGGCAAAAGCTGAAACCGACTTTCTTGAAAATAAGATAAAGACCATCAAGCAACTGACTCACCAAGAAGCGATAACACGACTAATTAAGAGTGAAAAACTTGATAGCAAAATCGCACAAATAAAAAAGATGACTCAAGTTAAAAAAGAGATACTTGATCAATTGAGCGAGAAGACGACCTCCGCACCTTCTTCTCTAAAGAAGTAGTCAGACGATCTTTTGTTATCTCGCAGTATTTTTCTGATAGTTCAAAGCCGATATATTTTCGATTCAAGTTTTTTGCCGCCACCGCTGTAGAACCAGATCCTAGAAAAGGATCTAGTACCGTCTGCCCTTCTTTAGTCACCAGCTTGATTAAGTATTCTAATAACTCAACCGGCTTCTGGGCTTCATGTAAACCACCTTCGTTTTTATCAAAACCAAAACGTAAAATATTTGAAGGAGATTTGCCATCAATCAAACAAGCCTCAACGTTCATTGCACCAACTCTATTTTTTAAAACGTTATCCGTGATTGTTAGTTGATAGGGTTTGAACAACCAAGCGATGGGTTCATATTTTGGAGCCAAGTTTCCCAGCTTCCATCCTTCCCATTCAGCAGCTTCTTGTTTCAATCCACGCTTTTCTAAAACACCACTGATGGGCTGCGCTCGATGGTGAGCGCATGGTTTTTCCCAAGCTAAAACATCTCTGACAAGAAAGCCACTTTCTTCAAAAGCAGCTAATGCCCTGTGCAGCGTTCTGCGTGCACCGAAGATGAATAAACTCCCGCCCTCCTTCACTAAGGGGAAAAGTTTATGCGCCCATGAGTAGCACCAGTCTTGATATTCTCTAGGAATGTTACGATCAGCGCTTGACCAACCATTGATAGGTTTTCCACGACGCTTAAAAGCATTCTTTCCTACCTGCGCGGGTGATTGACCCAGTAGAGCGGAGTTCGTATTCGCGTGTAAGACGTCCCACTCATCCAGTGCAATGCCATATGGGATATCAGACAAAACCAAATGAATCGAATCCTGTTTTATTCTATCTAGATGCTTGATAGCGTCGCCGCAGATGATTTGATTCTCCCCGATATAGTCAGGTCGAGCTGCGACTTCGGGTAACGAAACTTTTGGCATGGCTAAGGTCTCAGTGTTTGAGTCTTTGATAACATCAATGACCACGCCCTGGATGAGCAGATTTTTTGGATCAATAAAGATAGGCTTTAATTCCGAATTTGCCGGTTGGAGCCGCACGATATTTTTCTCTCTGTAGATTTTTTTGAGCGTGACCTCGGAATTGTTAATCAAAGCGACAATTTTTTGTCCGTTATCAGCAGTAGATTGATTTTTAACAATCACAATATCACCATCATTGATATTCTCCTCGATCATGCTGTTCCCAGATACGCGCAAAGCATAGAGCTCCGCCTCCTTTGGGTATCTGGTTCTTGGAATGGTAATAAATTCCTTCTCCTGAATCGCTTCAATGGGAGCTCCTGCCGCGATGGTTCCAAAGAGAGGGATCTTCACAAGAGATTCTTTCTTATTCACGCTGATGCCGCGCGCTCGGTTCTCGACTCTGTTCAAGTACCCATTTTTTTCTAATTTGGAAACGTGAAAATGTGCCGTTGAAACAGACGCGAAATGAAATTTTTTCTTGATCTCTTCAAGAGAGGGGGCGTAGCCCTTTTGCTTGGTGTGTTCGGTGATGAAGTCTAGGACTTCTTTTTGTCTTTTGGTGAGCATAGTCTTGACATGGTGCGTATATCTGTCATCATACTAGAAAGAAAATAGAAAATCAACATCTACTTACCCACACCGCAATATGAACGAGGACACTTTTAAATCCTGGGGCGCAGCTCCGGGGACAACCGAACAGCAGAAGATGGATAACGCCGAAGTTGCTATCAAAAAAGCTATCAAAGCTAACGCGACTCTTGCCGCCATGGATATCTCGATCATCCCACAGGGCTCTTACAGGGCTAGGACAAATGTCCGAAGAGATAGCGACGTTGACATCTGCGTCTGCCTAAACTCAACTTTCTTTCCACGCTATCCAGCAGGCAAGACAAAGGAGCACTACGGAAATATCGATGGCACCATCAGTCACGAGGAGTTCAAGAAGATGGTTGAAGGCGCGTTGTTCGACTATTTTGGAAGACAATATGTCACCCCGGGCAACAAGGCCTTTGATATTCATTCAAACAGCTACCGAGTGGATGCAGATGTAGTGCCTGCACTTGCCTATAAGTTTTATTTTGGGGAAGAGAGGCATCATTACGTTCAGCCAACGGGTGTCGCATTCAACACAGGAGACGGAAACAAAATCATAAACTGGCCTCACCAGACATACGAGAACGGAAAAGCGAAGCATGAGCGTACGGGTCAACGTTTTAAAAAGATGGTGCGGATTGTAAAGACAATTCGCAATAAAATGCAGGAAGAAAATATTCCAGAGGCGAATGACGTAGCCTCTTTTCTGATTGAAAGTCTGGTCTGGAACGTGCCGGATGAGGGGTTCAATCATACGACCTATAGCGAAGACGTGCGTTATGTTTTGGCGCATTGTTTCAATGAAACGCTTCCCGCTGGTGGACACGCCAAGATGTGTGAAGTGAACGACATCAAATTACTTTTCGGCCTTCATCAAGCATGGACGCTGGAAAAAACTCACAACTTTTTCTCAAAGGCGTGGGATTACGCAAAGTTTCAATAGCCTATGAAGAACATCCGTCATGAAATCTTGGTCTGGGTTCAGCTCTGTTCGTTTATCGGGATCTGGATTTGCTTGCTCCTAATATCCAGCTCGACTCTGCAGATCAATGTGGAAGCGCTGAAAAAGTTACCTGACGTGGTAACTATTTACGCTCTTCTAGCCCTAATTTTTACAAAATGGGCATGGAAGCTCCCGGTCTTCAAAAAATGGCTCGTACCGTTTCCTAATCTACAGGGAACTTGGTTCGGGCGTCTTGAAAGTACATGGGTAAGCCCATCTACAGGTGAGCGGGTGCCGCCAAAAGGCGTAGCCTTGGTGATCAAGCAGACGTATACGAGCATGAGTTGCGTCATGTATACCGATGAATCTGAAAGCTACAGTACGACCGCCCAGATCAATGAGGATGATGACAGTGGCGTATTGCGCTTAAGCTACGGCTATACGAACAGATCGCGAGCTACCGTGCGTGACAGGAGTGCGATTCACGATGGTGCCTCAATTTTAAGGATCACCAATGGCTCCGAGAACAAATTGGAAGGTGAATACTGGACAAGCCGAAAAACGACAGGGGAAATTTCAGTAAGGCTCGTCTCAAAAGAGTTGGCGAGAAGTTTTTCTGAGGCGGAGGGAATGGGTGGCTCGAACGTCTAATACCAAGAAACGAAAACCCAAAAACCCAAAACTTGGCTAAAAATAGGCCGCTAGGTTTTCTAGGTTAAAAACCTAATAACCTAGAAACCAGTACCGAAAACGGTACTCCAAAAAATTCGCGCGGCGTCCGGATATTCCAAGAACATCCCTTCAACCAATCCCCAAGTCTCCCTTTCTAAGACGGATAAAGCTATTTCAATCCCTTATGGCAGTCCTAGATGGACGCAATCTCCGCTCCGTTACGCCAATGTTTGAGCCATTTCCCTCGACTTACCGAATTCATGCCAGCGTTCCAGCTCGGAAACAAGCTCATTCCACCGCGCACCCACATGGGCTACCAACACGAACATCGATCAGCACGTCGATGTTTTGTTTTCGTGCGTTCGTTTTTTTTGCCGTTGTGATGGAAGTGCTATAGTTCGGCCATGTCGTGGATCTATGAAAAGTTACGCATCCCATCGGAGGTGCATGGGAAAATTCGATGCACCCGATGGTTCGGGCGATGGTCAGTCGAGTCCGGCGGCACAGGCCAAGCGAACGCGTATCTCAACACGCTCTGGCGCAAGGCGCTTCGCCGCGCGATTCCGGATCCACAGAACATCACGCGCATTCTCATTTTAGGGTTTGGCACGGGCGGCGCATTTCGCGAATTTTATCGTCGGTTTCCGCGTGCGCATATCGTCACCGTTGAGATTGATCCGGTGATGGTTGATCTCGCGCGACGATTTGGCATGTTCCATGGAACAGTGTGGCCAGAAATCCATATGGGTTCGGCGGAGCAGGTCTTGCCGACGCTTTCTGGTCGGTTTGATCTGATTGTTTCAGATATGTTCGTCGGTCATGAGGTTGCCGCGGATACGGCATCGCCATTGCTCATGCGCGAAGTTCAGCGCCTTTTGCATCCTCACGGCCATCTCATCGTGAACGCGTACCGCGAGCCGATCTTTTTCCATGCGTTTTCTTCCGCGTGTGCAACGGTGAACATCTGGAAGCATGCCGCGAATTGGATCGGGCATTTTCGTCCGCACGGCGCTGGCGTGATCGGCGATGCGTTGCCGCCAGGATATGTTCCATTTTTTGCGTGCAAAGAATATCTCTTGCGTGACTATCGTTCACGACCGCGGTTTCTGATCGTGCGCGCCGGTGCGGCGTGGGGTATTCGACACATGCTCGGGCCGTGTGTGATCGAACGCTATCACAGCGATCAGGAACCGATCGTAGCTTCCGGGCCTCTACGTTTCGTGATGTGGGATTCGTGGACATGCATCGCCGCGCCGCGCGGGTGGCACCGATTTCCTGGCAACGCGCGAAGAAAATTGACGGGCTTTGCCGAGATCCCTTTTGCGGGAGACGTGCAGCGTGCGTGGAGCGAGCTCGCGCGGCGTGAGCGAAAAAAGTGGATGACGCAACACGAATGGACGATCGCGAAGGTCGATGTGGAGACGTATTGTCGCGTCTACGCGCAGTGTGGCAAACCATCATCGCTCGTTCGTTCCTTCTCACAGTTGATTCGCCACAAAACGCGCGCGCATGGCGATCTCTTCCACCTGTACGGCGTTGTGTCGCTCGACACGGG
>CAYHPV010000060.1:0-6545 GCA_964358735.1 uncultured Candidatus Peribacteria bacterium
TCCCCGTTCAGGTATCATTTATAGATTGGAAAATACTTCCCTAGTGATTTCCCAAAAGATCGCCACCTCTCCAAAGGGCACCCAGAACTCGCGCATCAATATTATGTTTTTTATCGATGGCATGCTGTTCAGTGAGCTTGCCGTCAGCATCAATCCATTCTTTACCCCCCTCTCGCAGGGCAATTGATTTTGCCCAAGCCATGAATTTGTCAATTCGCTCTTCGGCCTCAACTTTGGGATTACTGGCTATTTTTTCACCATGCATCGTAACAGAATCAATCATTCCATATACTGCCGCAAGCTTTAACAGTTTTTTTCTTTTTTCAGATAATTTTCCCATGTTTGTTTGAGGTATACTGACCCCTTGGCCACTTGAGAGCTCTCTACCAGTAAAATATTCAGCCGATGTTTGGATGCCATTGAAAAGATCTTCTATCATCCACATCGGTTTCCATTCGAAAAGGTCCTTGTATCGATGGCCAAAATCAGATCCATTTGTCGAGTCATATCGCTGATGATGAAAGTCGTATCCCACAAAGTATCCTTGTTTTTTTTCACCCGGCTTGTGAATCTTTGATGACATATATTTCCCCTGAATATCTTTGTGTGGCAGACGTCTCTCGAGCTCAGTTTGACTTGTTCCCGAGAATCCATTGTCAATAAATGTCACTCTTTTATATTTATCGAAGCCGGCGCTCGCCAGGTAGCGTCTTAATCGAGGATCATCCTCCGTATTGATCCATGGCTGATTTCGCATTTTTTCTCTCCATTCAACTGATAATGAGGCGCTTCCACCAACGAGTCTGCGTGAAATCGGCAAATATTGGACTTGATCTGGATTAATGCCTTGAAATCTTTGCTTAAATTTTCTGAGGAGGAGTTTTTGTTGGATAAAAAGAATAAGACTATCTCTTCCGGTACAGAGATTAAGATTGTCCGGATCATTTTTTAAACTATCAAGAAGTTCCACGGAAAATCCCATGGTTGCCGGACTGTAGTAATCTCGCGAAACCTCATAGGTGCGTCCGATGAGCTGTCTCATTTCTACTTTTTCATGCTCTGGAATGCCTTCAGCCTGCATGCGCTTTTCAAAATCCACCATTCTTGCGAGGGCTAGGTCATCAGAAAGTGGTTCGTATTCCTTTGCCACTGCAGTGTAATTGCGTTGCTGTGAATGTATCACTTCGCTAATGCGAGGATCTCTTTCGTAAAAAATCGAGCGTAACCCAGCCTTTTTTGCTCCCTCAAAATCTGCCCACTCATTATCACCAATATGTATGATTTTATCTCTTTGGACTCCAGATTGACTTACCATATGGTCAAAAAATCGCGTCGACTGCGGATGTTTTTGATAACCTACCTCATAGGAGACGAAAATAGAATCAAAATACTGAAGTAATCCAGCCTTTTCCAGATATTGCTTAATAGCTTTCTCGTCTTCAATCGCGTTGGAAAGTAACATGATTTTCACTCCACGACGTTTTAATTTTTCCAAAGTATCTTTTGCAAAAGGCATTGGTCTAATTGTTTTCGTTTCATTCGCAACGTATGCTTTCTCTAGGTCGGTAACCGTAGATTGCATCTCTCGAGGTGAAATATTTTTACCATGTTTTTTGCACAATTCAGTCAAGACAGCGGTCATCAATCCATCAAATCGGCACTCATAGCCATCGCGACTCACGAAACTTTTTTGGCGTAACTCATACCATACACCTCTTGGCTCTTTATAATCAGTTCCATGTACGGCAATAAACTCCTCCATAGTGACATTAATACCATGGCGAGCAAGTATAGTAATGGCCTCATTGAAAAATTCTTGCTGTCTCGTAAGACGATGATTTCCCCAGTAAATAACCGTATCCATAAGATCAAAAGATACAGCTTTTATATCGGGATTTCTTTCAACAATACCAATAAGATCTCGCAAATTACCAACTTTTTCTGGAATTCCTATTTTTTCTGTATTGTTTACGCCAAAATTTTCACGACCTTCAGTAATGCGCATATTTGATATTTCGGCCTGGATTTTTCGAGCGGCTTCATGAACATCGTGATCGTGGGCCTTACTATATTTCGGCACTTCTCCATTTCTCCTTTTTAGCTCAGCATTAATTCTTTGCTCAATGAATAAAAGCATCATGATGTTTTCTATCATATACTTTGCCTCTTCATTATTTTTGCCATGTATTTCCGGATTGGCATGTAATTCAAGAAGCCTTCGGATGTAATTGTCATCGAGTTCTCCGCGATTTTGCGAGGGGAAATAACTGCAAAGTTCATCAATCTGCCACTCGGTAAGTTGCCACATGGTATTGCTATGAAGATACTGTCCAATAATTTTGATTACCTGTTTGTTGATCAGGTTACTCGCATCCTGTAGGGGAAGTTCATGATTTTTTAAAGAGAGATCTTGCAGCATATGAGCTCTTGATCCCTCAGGATGATTCGGAATTTTGTCTATTAATGCTTTTGTAGATTTTTCTGATACGGCTGTATCAATAGCTTGCATGTAGATTTTTGTTTTTCCATATGCGATTTCTGCACTATGAGTATGTTCTGTATTGGGAATACCATCAAACGGTGCCATAAAAAGAAAAGTCAAATATGTGCATTTTCAATAAAATCAGCTAAATGAATTCCTAGATTTTCATCATCTTCTAGGCTGAAAATTGTATCGAGATAATTTATTTCGAGATCTTCTTGGGGGGTATTGAGAAGTTCCAAAAATTCTAACCATAGTAATTTTTGATCATCATGACTGAGTGAAAATATTTCAGTATTTTCCGTAAATTTTTTCAATAGCTTATCTTTGCTTAGAGGCAATTGGCTATCGGCGTGAAGAATTGCGAGTGCGAGTAGTTTTCTTAAAATATCTAAATTTTGTGCACTAATATGTCCAAAATTACAAAGATTTTTCATAAAAGTATTGTTGTAATTTACACAGTAGCAAGATCAATATCTCTTATACTTGCCGATGTAACCAGTAAGTCATTAATTGTCTTGAATGCTTCTGCACTTGGCTGTGCATCAAAGAATGTTTCATTTTGTTTATAGAAATTAGCCACAACATTGCGCATGTTATTGCTTAATTTCCTCTTCAGTGTAGCCGGCATTTTGTCTTTAATTTTATCAAGTTCTGGATTATTTTGTGTGATCCTTGCAAGATCGGTGGTACTGAAAAAATTGATACAGTAGTTGAGGTATTGCCATTTTCCAGTTTCATCTTTCAGGACGCCACTTGGGTTGTTCAAGTACGAGTGCACCAAGACGATATTTTTATCAGATGCCGGAAGCTTGCTTACGGTTAAGAATTTTGTAATTTGTTCTTTTTTTGCGGCATCTATACTCGCCAGAAGCCCTGCAATTTCTTCTGATCCCCCTTCTTGTGGTGGTGGCGGTGGTAGAGGCTCATCTGGTGAACCTGATCCTCCTCCTGGTGGTGGCGGTGGATTGACAGGTCCAGGTCCAGGTCCAGGTGGCGGCGGCCTCTGCTCCTCTTCTTTCTTCTTCCCATACTCCAAATGGCTCATTGGCGAGACGACAATTGGCGGTGAAGCGACAAACTCAGTAAAGTTTTCAGTACTTGAAACTTGCTGCGTGCCCTCATACGAAGCAGTACCTGGTTTCGAAATGATATCGGTAATCGTTTCATCTCCCGTGAAATTCACCACTTCATTGGTGACAGGCGAAGGAACGTATCCTCCTCCACCGCGGACAGAAGCCATCACTTGGTACGTTCCGGCAGGATCCATAAATCCAACTGCCATGCCATGCGTGCGAAGACCGGGTAACACCGAGCCTCCACGAGCCACATTACCGACACTATTGGTAAAGTACTCTTTTGGAATTGCTACCTCTCCATTGCTATCAGGAGTGAAAAATTTCCAATATGAATGGCCACCTTCATTCACCTGAAGTCCGATTTTAAAATCTTCTGGATTGGTCGGAAGCGTAAGACCCGAAGGCAGACGCGTATGTGTCAGACTTCCATCGGTCATCCCCTTCATATTGAAGTGACACTTTCCATCAGCACCAACTTCCGGTGCGCCGGCCCACTTCAGACGAAGTTCGTCGAGAATATGTTTCGGTGCGTGACCATTGAAATGAATATTGTGAATTCTGGAAAATCCTTCCGTCGTCAAAGCCTGGACAGGAGGCATCACCGATCCTCCACTACCCGGCGTCACATGCTCAGCAAACCTGATATGATTGGCCTGAAGTTTTGCAGCTCCAGAAGCCAATAAATGACCATTGGAATCAAAGTCACCCGTTACAAGTCCGGCACCGCGAATATTCGATTCATGAATAAATTGCGCCTGATTCATCTGCGTTCCAAAGGCAAGAGGCTGAACCGTGACATGTGGGGCGACACTGCCAGGACCAACAATAGATGAGAGATTGATATTTTTTGTGCGTAAAAAATCGAGCGTTGCCTGGGTCGGATGTCCATTGGCATCAAACGCGAGACCATTGATTTCCGCTTGATTCAAGCCAGCGCCCCTGAGTGACGTCAAGAGGGCTGCCCTATCCACCGCGCCCGAAGGTGTGAGACTTTGCGTAGAGGTCGATGTTCTGGAAACACTCTGATCGGTCCAACCAGCGAGGTGTCCGATACCGGTAAGAGCCGCAGCCGTACCAGCACCAAAGAGGGCGCCAACACCGGCAGCCTTGAAATTTTCACCACGTTTAAATGATTTGAATTTTGACTCCGCATCGGCAATTTCCTGTTTCAACTGGTCCTCAGTCGTGCGCTCTGCAGCGGCAAGATCATTGAGATAATCGCGTCCTGCTGCATTATGACGAAGACGTGCCCGTCCAGTAGAAATCGCGCGAACAAGGGCGAGACGTTCGGTTTCAATGTTGTGTTCGTCTTTATATTGAATAAGATCAAGTCGCTCTCTTTCTGAAATTCGATTGTAGGTAATGGCTCGTCCAAGCGCGTTGCGGAGTGCGTCATAGTCTGTTCCCGCAGCGGTAATATTGTCCGTGAGTTCTTCAGCGCGAACTTTCTGATACAGCGTGGATTCCATGCGTCGCTCAAATCGGCTGCCCTCAGCCTGTCCCGGACGCAGTCCTTTTGTATCACTCTCCGGACGATAGTCCATCGCGTCTCGTCGCTCTTTCTGCGCCTTGTGATAGAGTGTCTCTTTATTTTTTCGAATCGCCGCAAAAATTCCTCCGGTAATACAGCCAGCGGCGATACCCCACATAGCGGGACCAGTAAATGGCGCGAGAGCGAGTGCGCTCCATCGAAGTGTTCTCGATGTCGCGATCTGTGCCGTGATATTCGCAATCCCAAAGCCCATAATCCCAATCGTCGCCGGCGTGAGAAATCGGCCAAGGAACCGGCTCTTCTGTAGTCGTTCAACAATTTTTCTCGACATACCATCACTCCAGTTTAGATCTTTGACCTTAGTTTTTACATCAACATTCTTGGCGGTTCCAAGCTTGATATTGATGCGCATGTGATCAAGATCAAGCGCGATAAGACCGGCACGGTGCGCCCGGAGCTTATCGAGAAGACCTTCTTTGTCGGCACTCGGAATAATACTACCATCTGGATTACGATTCTGTTGGGTCTCCTCCAGAAATCCGATAATCTCATCATTGGTTCCCTGGTGTCCCTGTATCTGCTGAATAATGCCACGCATGCGCTGTCGGAAGACCGCGTCATCAATTTTGCTATCAGCATATTCCCGGCAAAGATCCGCGATGCTCTGTTGAATTTGCTCATTTTTAATATTGTCAATCGTCTCATTATCTTCAGGCTTTACCCCATTTTTGAAAAGAAATGATGCCTCATCCCCCGTGGCAAACGACACTCCAAATCGCTCAGCAATCGCATCCAGCTCCCCATTAAGATCCGCTCGTGCGCCTTCAGCAGGAGCATCCCCGGACCACTTACCACTCGCTTTTACCTCGCCACGATTCAAAGCCATGAGCTCCGTGCGATACTTCGGCTCACCCTTCAAACGCGCTTTAAATTCTTCAATATATTTGTCACGATAGGCCACGGCGGCATTTCGTATCCACCACTTACACGCGACCTTATCCAGTCGCCACAGCTGACTCCATCCCTGCGGACCGGCCTCTTTCAGCTCCTGATCGAGCCTCTCATCCGCCAGGCGCACCGCAATTCTTTCCAATTTCTCCTCAATATTCACAAACATCACGTCGAGTTTCTTGGTATCTGCACCCTGAATTTTATCAATCACAGGAACCTCACGCTCTTCAGAATTATAGAGAGCATGTTTATACGCCTGACCAATCTTATCAACCCAGAGGGGAATTCTCATAAGTTCTTTGAACTTGGAGAGCTCATCAGGAGAAAAGGTAACACCATCGATAACCATCTCCTTTCCCGTCAAAGTAGCATTTCGCATATGCTCAAAATGCGGCGCAATTTTGATAATAAATTTGTCAAACTCTCCGCGTCGCATATTGAGTTTATCCTTGAGCTCATTATAAATCATGCCATCAAGACAGAAGTCTTCGAGGACGCTCGGGCCCTCTTTTCGCATACCACTCTTTTCCCATCCATTTCC
>CAYHPV010000061.1:0-6517 GCA_964358735.1 uncultured Candidatus Peribacteria bacterium
TTTTCTTGCCTCCAGAAAGCCCATGGCCACCAAAGAAGACAGAGACCACTTTGTCACCAGGCGCACCCACCACGACGTCAGCAACACCATCAGCATTGATGTCTCCCGTCATGAGCGCGGTTCCAAGCTGACTTTCAGCCCTCGCCCCCAGTATCTGCACATCAGGTTTTTTTTCTGCAGGTATCCCAAAACCATCAAAAAACTCCTTTCCACCCAAATAGATATCAACTCGACCGCGATGAGGAAGATCAGGGGTACTATAATAAGGAGATGAAATGAGGAGATCATCATAGAGGGCACCATTCACATCACCACGGGAAAAAACAGCGCCAAATTGCTCACCGGAAGTAGCCCCCATCTTCACAAGATTCATATTGGCAGCACCCTTGCTATCCGAAGAAAGAGAAAGTAAGGAGCGGTAGAATGGCTTGGAGTCAGCAGAAACATCTGACACATGAAAAATTCCACTCAACGAACTCGCGGTCATCACCATCACGGGAAGCATCGCAAGAGAAAGGATATGGCGTGCACGTGACATAGATTCTAGGTTCAAAAGAGTGAGAAAAGAGACCAAAAATGTAGGAAAAGTATGACGCGAGCGCCCCGAAAAGTAAAGCGGCTTCAGCAGAGAGTCCCGGGAGGGGCTGCCACCGCTTGACGTGTTCCAAAAACTTCAGAAATTAATTTTGCTTAGACTTTACAAGACATCTGCCTATAATAGACAGTAGACAAAAGGCACGGAGGCGAAGCTTTTTTGTCTCTCCTCACTGTCTACTCTCTGTAGACAACCTATAGACACAAAATATATGACAACAATAGTAGAAAATAAAGACTTAATTGATAGAAAAGCAGCTAGTAGACTGTTAAAAATATCTTTACGAACACTCGATAGATATAGACAGTCAGGAAGAATAACGACAAAAATTATAGACAACAGAATATTGTTGAGCAAAAGCGAAATACTGGAATTAGCTCGTAGTCAAAAAGACAAAATTAGTAGTCACACTAGACATGAAAAAAGTGATAATTTGTCACGTGACAACCAGCAAGACAACAGCGTAGACAGAGAAGACACGGGCTCTGGTGACTATACGTTTGTAGAAGCCAGGCACATTGAGCAGGTGCCATCTCCCCAGTCCCCGCATCCCCCTGACGAGCATGCACACGACCTCGACCTCATCGAGATGTACCAGCGCATGTATGAAGAGCTCTCTCTCGAACTTCGCAAACGACAAGACGAGCTCGAAGGCGCACACTACCGCATCGGCCAACTCGAAGGACAGTTACGCTACAGCGTGCCCCTTCCCGAACACAAAAGCGAAATCCTCAAACTCACCAACTCCACCCAATCCCTCGAACGTGACGTGACCGAAAAACAACTCCGCCTCAAAAAAATCCGCGAAGCCCTCTACTACGAAACCTTCAACAAACGCATCTACCTCGCCGTCATCATCGGCCTGCTGGTGATTCAGCCCCTCTGGATATACCTCGCGAATTGAGAAGCGCTTGAAGCGACCTGCTAAATGTGTTACAATACCAGCACAAGTGTCAAGTTTGCGAACAACAAAAAGGAGCAGGGATTTCCTACTCCTTTTTGATTGACACTTGTCGGTGGTGGAGAGGACGGGAATTGAACCCGCCTAAGCAAGTGTCAAATTTGCGAAGCCTCACCAGAGGCCTCCCCACACAGCTGACATGAAGAAGCGTATCAAACAGACATTACCAATTTCTAACAGGGACCTAACATTATTCTTCTATTTTTTTAACAAATTTCTTGCGAAGGAAGAAATCGTTCCCGCACCAATTTTTAATATCTCTCACTCCCCCTTCCCCATATCAATCCGATCCTTTTTGAGAATCTTCAGGGTTTTTCCTGGGTGGTGACGTTCATAGCGTTGAACAAGTCCTCCCTGTTGGCGGAGCGCATTTTCAAGAGTGGTTCGATCCCCAATCGCGGCGACGGCATACGGAGGTTGAAGAATATTTCCACGCATCAAGATCTGTCCGTTGGGAATGGTATCAAATCCAAATGAAGTGCCACTGAGTCGAGCCCCATTCACACTCACCGCCTCAGCACCCGAGCTATAGAGCTCATTCACGAGATCCACGAGTGAGGCGATTTCAGTCCCGGCAGGCGCCGTCACGACGACCCCCGGCCCGAAGATAGCCATGCCGCCATTAATAACTTTAAATTTCACAATCTCCTCTTCGAGCACCTTGAGACTCAATGAGTTATCTTTTGTTTTGAGCAATAACTCCTCCAGACCAACAATTTCACTCTGTAAATTTCTATTGGTATCGGCCAGGATTTGGATTTCACGGAAGGTATTGGATGCCGAGTCACGAGTTTTGAGCTGCGTGATGCCGGTAAACGACCTCGACTGCACGATCACAAAAAGTCCCAGCAGAAAACTGATAATAAAAATGGCGCGCCTCCGCCCGGTAGTAATATTAAAGATGTTGGACATATTTGAGTCGGAAGTCTCCGTTATAGGATGGAATTTTGAGATGTGACTTTATCGTAAGATCAATCTGGAGCTTGAATTCAGTAGCACGTTTTTTTAATTCCGCGAGAACGAGAGGATCCTTGAGGCGATCAGAGAGAAAGGACTCATCACCGACAACGGTAACGATAAACGGTGGAGCAATGTAAAAATTACCCACGAGAATATTGGCTCCCACAGCGGTAATGGCGGTGGTAGCGAGGAGCCGCTGATTATTGATTGCCATCGCATCGGGATTTCCGCTTCGAAGGACATTGATCAGATCGCGAAGATCAGACGCCTGAATAAGTGCCGCAGGTACGACTCCCGTTGACTCACGATTGGCGCCACTGCTGTCCGTGAGAAGAATCTCCATGCCACTGCCGGTCACTGGAGAAAGCCCCGCGTCGCGTTTGAGATTATCAAGAAGGGAGAGCTTCGTACGCGAAAGCGACGCCTCATTTTTTTTCCGCTGTTCATCGATCTGGCGATTGAGATTGGCAATGGTATTACGAAAAACTCCCTGCTCATCGATGAAGCTCTTGATGAGATGCTGTCGTGCGAGATACTGATCGGCCGGAAAAGCGCTATCGAGCGGGATATCCGTCTGAAACTGCGCGGCAAAAAAGACACCAATAATGATGCCAACAAGAACGAATATGGTCGAAAGTCGGGTAGTCATAATCGTCGATATAGTATAGCATCATGCCAATGATCGCAATCTTTGACTCCGGCTACGGCGGCCTTACCGTTCTCAAGGCCTGCAGGGAACGTCTCCCCCAATACAACTATCTCTATCTCGGCGACAACCTCCGCGTCCCCTACGGTTTACGCTCACCGGAAACGATTCAGCAATTTTCCGAAGAAGCGCTTCGATATTTTTTTACAAAAAATATTCCCCTCACGGTGATCGCCTGCAACACCGCCTCAGCCGCGGCACTTCCGTATTTGCAGGAAAAATATCTGCTCGCGAAGGGCATTATCAATAAAAAAGTCCTCGGCGTGATCATCCCCGTCGCCGAAAAAGCCGTCACGCTCACGCGAAATAAGCGCATCGCCGTCGTCGGCACTCGCGCGACGATACATTCCAAAACCTACGAAAAAGAACTCCAGAAGCTCGACCCATCGATTCGCATATTTGCTGTAGCCACCCCCCTCCTCGTACCATTGATTGAAGAAGGCTGGCATCACAAACCCGAAGCGCGCTCTATTTTGAAAAAATATCTCGCTCCGGTGAAAGACTTCGCTCCCGACACGCTGATTCTCGGCTGCACGCACTATCCGATGATGCAGGATGTCTTTGAAGATATTTTGGGCCCACGCGTTCATGTCCTCGATGCTCCTCGCGCCGTCGCCGACTCTCTCGCCGATTATCTCGCCCGCCACCCAGAAATCGAGTCCCAGCTTACCAAAAACGCCGACCCTTCAAAACCAGGCACGATAACCTTCACCTGCACCGACGCCCCCGAACGATTCTCGGAGTTCGCGCAGAAATTCCTGGGAGGAGAAAAGGTAACGGCTGAAAAAATCCAGCTTTAAAAATTGACAAAATAAGAGAATTACCGTACAATAAAGTCATGAAAAAAGGACCAGAGTCGTGGTTACAAAAACATCTGACACCAGTAACGCTTGGGCTGGCGATCACCTCCGCTGCGCTTGTAGCCACGCATATAGATAAGACGAGCGAAAAAGTGCACCACGTCATGAAGCAGTCCGATGCAGGCAAAAAAGAGAAACCACCAGTAAAGCAGGAAACACCGAATACCGAAGAATCCCTAAAACCCAAGAAAAATTTTCACCACTTTGAAAGTGAGCAACAGATGCTCGACGCATGGAGTGCGCTCAAGATACGGCATCCAGAACTTGCCAAAGATGAGCTGAAGATTTTTTCGATAAAAAGCCCAGGCACCGATGGGTTTCTCGAAAAATGTACTCTGGATGATCTGATCACCTGTGGGATTTTGAAGAAAAAAGAGCAGCTCAGGGCGCTCGCCATCGACAAGCTCTGGGATGAGGCGGAAAAAAGAAAATTCGAGGCATGGGCAGAAAATAACAAGGATGGGAAAGATGCGGCGGGCGAAGAAAGAAATCAAAAAAAATGGAAAACCATTCGGGAAGGTGTCAAAAATGCAAAAAATCAAGACTACGATCTGGAAGATTTTTACCAGACTATCGTCGGGCAAATCGCACAAATGGAACCGATAAAAAAAGAGGCCAAACTGAAAAATATTTTTTCCGATCATCTCACTCCGGAAGTGCTTCTGGCCATCTGCGTGCAGGAAATCGCGCCTCCAAACATCGACGTCACGCATCCGATTCAAAATCAAAAAGCGCGACTCGAACTCTATCGCATGATGCTGGAGACCGGCTGGCATCCGGAAAAAATTCCATCGGTATACGATAGTAGGATTAGTTATGGGCTCGTGCAGATGACAAGGGTCACTCACGAGGGTTTGCAGGGCATCTTCGGAGAACAGACGACAGGAACCATCGAACCAGATTTTGCGGGGCACACCAGCATGGAACAGCAGCTATTGAATGGTCAACTCCTCGCCCTTTCAAGCCTGAGAGCATTTAAAAAAATGGCCGATGAACAGCCGAAATTTATAAAAGTTTTTGAGAAAGCAAACGACGAAGAAAAGGCAGAGTTCGTAGCCGTCATCGTGGCGGCCTACCACAACTATGGAAGCGGAATTGCACTGCGTACCGCCATTCAAAAGTCCATCCAGGGAAAACGTCGCACTCTCGCGCAGTACACCAACGGCATCATCGCGAACATGGCAAGTCTGCCGGCTGCGCAGACCTATGCGAGAAACAGCCGATTACTCTGCCGCGCCGCCCACGACCGGTTTGCAAAGACGAAAAAAGATATCGCTCAGGCTGATGCGGGATATATAAAAAAATAAAAAATATTAAAAACGGGTACGGGAGCGAATTCTTACATTGTAAGAATTCTGTTAGAAAAATAGAAGAATAATGTTAGGTTCCGGTTAGAAATTGGTAATCTTCGAGTTAATGGTAAATCCCGTGTGGCTAAAACAGGCATTTTTGCTCTATAATTAGGGCAAACTACCTCATTTTTTATAATGTTATGATAAAAAAAATGTCCCGCCTGTAATTCTTCAGAGACAAAAAAAGATGGAAAACGACACGGAAGACAAAGTTATAAGTGTAAAAAATGTAAGCATATTTTCCAGAATGAGAAGCGAGCAAAGCAAAAGAAACACCTCTGGCACCAATATATTTCTCAAAGACAGACCTACCGAGATTTGGCTCAGAGTAAACATAAAAGCCTCAAGTGGATAAAGAAGAAACTTGATCAATGTACGGTTACCGTTCAGAAAATTATCCCCGGAGAAACGATTATCGTGATGGATACAACCTACTTCGGTCGTGGTTTTGGAGTGATGGTTTTCCGCTGTGCTCTCCGTAGAATGAACCTCTATTGGAAGTTCCTCTCTTGGGAAACCATCGCAGAATACGTCGCAGGAGTACGGCATCTTGAACAGCAAGGTTGGATTGTTCAAGGGATCGTCTCTGATGGACGGCGTGGCCTATTACAGGCCTTTCCAGGGATTCCGACACAGATGTGTCAGTTCCATCAGATGCAGATTGTGACACGTTACATTACGCGCCGTCCAAAACTTGAGGCTGGGAAATCTCTAAGAAACCTCATCCTGCTGCTGACAAAGACCGATAAAGAAAGTTTTTGTTTCTGGCTCGAACAGTGGCATACAACATGGAAAACTTTTCTCCAAGAGAAGGTATATGACCCGGAAAAGAAGCGAAATAGATACCGCCATCGCAAGCTTAGAAGCGCTTATAACAGCCTAAAAACGAATCTTCCATATTTATTTACATTCTATGATCATCCAGAAATTTCTTTACCAAATACAACCAATATTCTTGACGGACATTTTTCCATCATCAAAGAAAAAACATCCATCCACCGAGGCGTTACGCGACAAAGAAAAAAGAAAATAATTGATGCTTTACTCAGCTTAGAGCAGCCACACACAAAAGACCATTAACTC
>CAYHPV010000062.1:0-6387 GCA_964358735.1 uncultured Candidatus Peribacteria bacterium
GGTGCTGGTGTGCTCGTTGTTGTTTCCGCCGGTGTCGGTGGTGTGGAGTAGCTGAAGTATCGGAAATCCGACCATTCGCCGATTGCATTGGCATTGCCAAGTGCACGAATTCGGAATCGGAACTCATTGTCTCCGGCGAGACTTGGCGTGGTGTACGAGGTACCTCGTGTCGTGTAGTACGCAGGATTCTGCCATTTTTTTGTGCCGCTTCCGCAGACATCACAGGCGATCTCAATCTGGTAGCTTTCAGCTCCCCGGACCTCTGTCCAGGCGAGGTCGGCGTAGCGTGGGAAATTTCGAAGGACGGTATTTTCTGTTGGTCGGGTGATGCTCGGTACTCCCATTCTTGTGCTGACTCCTGCACCGACGGTGGCTTGCAGAACGGCACTTCTTCGTCCGACTTCTTGGTACTCACCATTGACGGTTTTTACCGGTACGATCTGAAATGAGTAGGTGCTTCCCGGTTCGAGACCTTCAAGATTGTAGTAGTCCCAGTTGATATAGGACTTGTTGCACTGTACGAGTGTCGTTTCATCAAAGTTGGTATAGGCGCCCTTTTTCCAGATGATATTGTATTTATCAAATACGGTTCCTAGACCCCGCAGTGGCTCCCAGTCGAGGTGAATTCCTCCTGGAACACTCTTGGTGCTGAAAAAGACTGGACCAATAGATGTGGATGTTATTGGCGCTTCTCTGGTGCTCGTTGTTCCTTTTACGGTGACGGCGACGACGTTTGATCGATTGCCGACGACGGTGTAGCCACCATTTTCACTTTTTACGGCGACCACCTGAAAAGACCATATTTCACCCTCTGCGAGACCGGCGAGGTTGTAGTAGTCCCATGAGATATATGACTTGGCTGGGTTTTCTGGCATGATTTCATACGAGCCTTTGGCAAACATGACCATGTACTTATCAAAGCTGGTTCCGAGTCCATCAAGCGGTCTCCAGTCGACCTTGATCATGTTATTTTCGCTGGTACCGACGATAACGGCTGCTGGAAGCAGACTTTGAGCGGATACGAGAGGTGCTGCCAGGGTCGTTGCGAGCGCCATGACGGTTATCAATGAGGTGATCATTGAACGTTTGGTTACCATACTAAAAGGGGTGAAGAAATAGGAACTTGCTGGTAGATACGTTGAGGAGCGGCAGTTGTTACACCTTTTTTTCGATCTTCTTTTCAATCTTCGTGCGCCCGTTCATGTACGGACGGAGAGCTTCCGGAATCGTAATGGAGCCATCTTTGTTCTGGTAGCACTCGAGGAGGGGAATCAGGACACGAGGGGAGGCTATGGCGGTGTTGTTGAGGGTGTGGGCGAACTGGGTTTTGCCCTTTTCGTCTTTGTAGCGGAGATTTAAGCGGCGTGCCTGGAACTCATAAAACATCGAGCAGGAGTGGGTTTCACCGTAGCCTTGGCGTGATGGCATCCAGGTCTCGATATCGTTTTTGTAGACCTGTCCCTGGCCCATATCTCCAGTGCAAACAGCGACGACGCGGTAGGCGAGGCCGAGTTTCTCAAGAATTTCTTTTGCGTTGGTGAGCAGGAGGTCGAACATTTTTTGCGACTCTTCTTCGGAGTTTTTGCAGACGACGACTTGTTCTACTTTTTGAAACTGGTGGACGCGGTAGAGACCTCGCGTATCTTTTCCGTAGGTGCCTGCTTCTCGTCGGAAACAGCTCGAGTATCCCGCGTAGAGTTTTGGGAGTTCTTCTTCGGTGAGGATTTCGTCGCGGTGGTATGAGGTGACCGAAACTTCTGAGGTGCCGATGAGATTGAGGTCGTCTCGTTCTATTTTATAGGCTGACTCTTCGCCGCCAGGGAAATATCCGGTTCCCGTCATCGTGTCGTTGTTCACGAGCATCGGTACAGAAAACGGGATGAAGCCTTTTGCCATCAGGTGATCGATCGTGAATCGCATGACGGCATTTTCGAGAAGGAGGGCGTCGCCTTTCAGGAAGTAGTTGCGGGCTCCGGCGATTTTGGTTCCACGTGGAATGTCGATGATGTCGAGTTCTTCGCCGAGCGTGACGTGATCTTTTGGGGTGAAGTCAGTGAAAACTCGAGGTGTGCCAACTTTGTAGAGTTCGACATTTTCACTGTCATCTTTGCCTTCCTGTGCTTTTTCTGACGGCACGGCTGGGACGCGGAGCATGAGTGCGATGAACTCTGTTTCGATTATTTTGAGATCTTCATCGAGCTGTTTTTCTTCTTCGGTGTACGCCTTCATCTTGTCGAGCAGTGCTTGCTTTTCTGCGCCCTGAAGTTTTGGAATTTCTCCGGAGGATTTATTTTTATCTGCTCGGATCGCCTCCACTTTTTGAAGTTTTTCACGTCGCTGGTCATCGACCGCGATGAGCTGATCGAGGTCTACGCTGACCCTTTTTACCTGGGCAGCTTTTTTGACGGCGTCGAGGTTTTCACGGATGTATTTGATGTCGAGCATGTGGCGGCATTGTAGCACGGTTTGGGCGCTTCCTTGCAAGTGGTTATGTGTATTACGATGGGTACTCTGGTGTGTAGGTTTTTGCCCATGCGCCTCGTTGGATTCTATGGAAGCCATTAGGTGCGAGCTGATTGACGGCGTATGCTTCCCACTCCTTCAGTTGAGCTCTGTTTGGGTACGTTTCGGTGTGAAAAATTTCTATCTCCAGTTGATTTGCGAGTGCCTGGACGAGCTCAAACATTTTTCCGTGGAGCTCTTTGGCGAAGTCGCTGAGGAGTTCTAGAACTTGCGGACTATTTATGAAGTGTTTAATTTCCGTGAATGATCGATTTTTCCCATCAGTTCCCTTCAAGACCTGCACTACGCCTTTCATGAGAAGTGCGGTCTCTTTTCTTAGGCCGCAGGAAATGCGTATCTCTCTTTCACCATCTTCGAAATCAATATCAACTTCGAATGTATGTTGTCCAATTTCGATTCTTCTGGTCACACTTTCCGTTGGCATTTGCATACTGATGAGGTTTTGCAGCGCGAGTTCTTCAAATGACACGGGGTCCTCTTCTTCCGGTTGAACTAACTCAAGTAATCGGTTACGCAGGGATGCCGAATGGATCACGATTTGATTGCCGTACCTGGCCAATGCGGGTTGTTTGCGTTGGATTCTGTTTATTTCCCATCTCAATCCTTCCGGGGAGAGTGTTGTTGGTTTAAGCATAGTGTGCACTATACCCTCATTTGCAGAAATGTCAAACTGGTAGATGGGGTTTTAGCTCTCCTTTGTAGCTTTGTTTTTTTTGGTCTCTTCCTCTAATCTCTTCATCTCTCGATCAAAGTCGCTCGTGTAGTTTTTACTTTCGATAGTTCGATAGGCGCCGTACTCTTCGTTAGCGATTTTCTCTGCCATTTCGGCACTGATTTTGCCCGCATGGGTGAGGATTTCTTTTTCGCTGAGACGTAGAAAGCCATCGAGCTTGTCGATCCATTCCTGCATTTTCATAGGACGACTGTTTATGGCCTGGAGTTTTGCGAAGTCGAGGAAGAGTGAAACGATGAGGTTGAGTTGGTAAATTTCTGTTTCGTTCAGATAATTTTTGGCTACGCGTGCATCCTCGAGAGTGATGTAATCTCCTTTGAAATTGGTTAGCCCCATATACATTTTATCTGCATCAGCTCTTTCCTTGATGAGTTCCGCAGCGGTATGCCCATGAATGGCGTAGTGGAGTTTATTCTGGATCGTGGCAAAAAACTGCCTGGTGAGTTCTGCATCTTTTTGGTAATCAATGCTCGTTGCATAAATGTCCGTCACTTTCTGGTAAAAATTTCGCTCGCTCGTGCGAATATCGCGTATGCGCTGAAGGAGTTCGTCGAAATATCGTGCTCTTCCTCCACCCTCTTTGAGCCGCTCATCATCGAGCGCGAAACCTTTGACAATATATTCCCGTAATCGCTGCGTCGCCCAAATGCGGAACTGGGTGCCGCGCAGAGAGTTGACGCGGTAGCCGACAGAGATGATCGCATCGAGATTATAGTGCTTTACTTTATATTTTTTACCATCGCTGGCAGTTACCGAGAAATCCTCGGTAACTAGTTTTTCACTTAATTCGCCGCTTTGGAAAATATTTTTCAAATGTAGTCCTATGTTATCAGAGCTGCAGTCAAAAATTTCTCCCATCTGCTTCTGCGTTAGCCACACCGTCTCATCCTCCATTTTTACATCGATTCGTATTTGTCCACCCGGTGCCTGATAGAGAATGATTTCAGAGTTATTCATAAATAAGATTTAGTTAGGAAATAAGTATTTATGTGAGTTTCTTCACCGAATTATTTTTCAAAAGCGATTTCATTTGAATGATGGCTATTTGGTTGAGCTGAAGGAGGCGTCGTTCGGAAGATAATTTCTGACGTATAAACTCTGCATTGAGAGTCTCGAGATTCGCGAGACAAATAAGCTGCGTGATGTCTGCGTGATCTCGAATATTGCCTTCTTCTTTTGGATTTTGCCCTCTCCATTCTTTTGCTGTTTTTCCGAAGAGTGCCTTGTTGAGTAGGTCTGCTTCGTTGGCGAATATACCACTTGCTTGCTGTTGGGGGATTTGTGGTGGAATGAGATGTTCTTGAATGGCGTCGGTATGGATTCGATAATTGATTTTCGTGAGCATTCTTCGTGCACTCCAACCTTCTTCGAGCCGTTTGGTTTCTTCTTCTTTGAGACGTTGAAATTCTTTGATCAGATAAAGTTTGAATTCTGGGCTGATCCAGGTGGCGAATTCAAAGGCGATGTCTTTGTGGGCGAAGGTGCCACCATATCGCCCCGTTTTACTGATTATTCCTACTGCTTTTGTTCGCTCTATCCATTGTTTTCCATATAAAGCAAAGCTGTTTGATCCACTTTGGTTTTTAATGTCACCGAATTCGGTGACATTAAAATTTGGATTATGAATTTGTTCCCAAATGCCAAGGAACTCGATCGTAAATCGCGTACTTAGCCAATGTGCTATCACCATTCCGGTCGCATCAGGATTTTTACGTCTAGCCATATCTGTCAGTGATATATAGTCCTCATTGGCAACTTGAAGTATCGAAATTGCTATTCCCTGGGGTTCAATCTTTTTCATGATGCATTTGGTTATCGAGTAGAGTAACCAGTATAGGTGAGTAAACACTCACTGTCAATAAACTCGCTTAAGAAGCGGTTGCGCGCGAGGTCATTTTGTTACGGTGTGATATTTGAAGCCAAAACATGACAAAATCTTCATAAAAGGGTACGTTATCATCTCTAGTACCGATAGACTCCATAATCCATCTTTAATGAAAACCCCCATGAAACGTTTTGCTTTGGCTATCTCAATGCTTGTGCTTTTTGCTATTTCTCTTCAGGCTACCTCGGCCGCGAGTTTCAGTGATCTCACCTCGTACCAGAAGCAGAAGTATTGGACCATGATGGGCAAAGAGTGCATCCCACTCCTCATGAGTCAGCAGTACACCGCGTATCGCACCTGCGCCCTCGATGTCATGGAAAAAGCCTCTCAGCTCGTGGAGGCTGACGTAGCGTGGTGCAATGATTCTGATGGTGTTGATTTTATGCAGAAGGGGATCGTGAAGACCGATCTTGAGCCGAATGGTATCGAGGACTATGTCTATACCTGGGACGGTACCGATTACATTATTGAGGGTGGCTGCTCCGACAGTAAGCAGTATATGATGTACTATCAAAATTGCTCTGAACTCGGTGAGAAATATGTCGCGGATGTTGCGACGGCTTCGTGTGTGTTTAAGAATGCTGCACCGGTGATCGAGCCGATAGGGGATAAGACGGTGAAGGAGGGTGAGTTATTGAAATTTGAGGTCAAGGCGAGCGATGCGGATGGGGATGCGCTTGTTTGGAGCGTGGAGGGCTTGCCGAGTGGGGCGAAGTTTGAGGGTGGGATGTTTGAGTGGGTGGCGGGGTTTGATCAGGCGGGAAGCTATAAGGTTGCGTTTAAGGTAACAGATGGGTTAGTCACTGTAACTCAAATTATTTCTGTTAATATTAATGATATTCAAAAGTGGATTGGAATGAGTAGTACAAATGCTCCCGTAACTAATTTTAGTGGTGCTAATTTGAATGCTGTATGGACGGGAAAGGAGATTATTTTATGTCGCAGTAAAAGTGGTGGAACTTTAGAAAATACAAGTGCTCGATACAATCCAAAAACCGATACGTGGATACCAATGTCTACTGTAAATGCTCCGCCGTGCGGTCCTTATATTACCTCTATATGGACAGGGAAAGAGGTTATTGTCTTAGTGTGGTGGGGAGGTCCTCAATTCGTTGGTGCACGCTATAACCCAGACACTGATATTTGGACTCCTGTATCTAATGTTGGTGCACCTAGTCCTCGATTTCAGCATTCTGCTATATGGAATGGGAATGAAATGATAGTTTGTGGAGGAATGGGTACTAAT
>CAYHPV010000063.1:0-6375 GCA_964358735.1 uncultured Candidatus Peribacteria bacterium
ATGGAGAGAGCGACCGCTTCGTCCTCGAAACCAAACCCGGCATCACCGGCATCTCCCAGATCTCCGGCCGCTCCGATCTCGACTTCAAAGAAGAGATCCACCTCGACACCTATTATATTCAGAACTGGTCTCTCGATCTGGATCTGAAAATTCTCTTTAAAACTGTTTTCATCGTACTTCGCGGATATAAGGAATAAATTACGCAGCAAGGGATTTCCAGACGAGCGCATGAATCGTTCTCAGCGTATTGGCAAACTCCTGATTTTCAATGAGAATTGCAAAAGGATCATGATAGAGATTCAGAAGCAGTACCTTATTTTCAAAAATATCAATCGATGAATAAAGTTCACCTTGAGACTCGGGAAACATACGTAATTTTCTGAGCTGCCTTTTATCAAGGTTTTTAAACATTCGATGAAGAGGCGTATTGCGACAAATAGGTCTTATATGCACGCCGTGCTTAACTCGCTGCTCGACAAATTTCCCCATAAATGACTCCCCCATTTTGACCAAATCTTCATGGGCTGCAAATTCCAAAACCTCAGTTTTGCTTTCAAGTAAGAGTGAATATGCCTTCCTGCAGCCATCCATTCCTTCAAAAAATGTAACCTTCGGAGGAGAAGATAACGGATTTCGCACTTCGTTAAACAGAGGAAGAATTTCATCAAGCGTCTCCTGTCGTTGTGCCGTCTCCATCTCAATGACCTTTTTCAAATCACTTGGATCTGCATAGAAAAACTGTGCACGGCCACGGCGGGATTTCCTGACAAATCCCCTCTTTACTAAACCTTCACAAAGAAAGAGTATCGTCGGTCGCGGGAAACCAGTTTTACGCGCCACCACCGATGCCGGCTGTTGACCAAGCTCAAGAAGCGCCAAATACGTAGTGGCCTCTTTTTCAGAGAATCCAAGCTTCACCAATCGTTCCGTAAAAGCACTCATACGCTTTGTTGTCAGTAAATATTAACATCATACGTTTTACACGGAAAAAACAATGCTGTAAAGAGTAAAACACACGGTCAGTATATATTAACAATCACCATATGAGATCAACAGATCTTCCAAAACCACAAGAAGACTTCATGCGGACCATACGCAATCATCTGCAAGTTCACGTACAGAGCTCAGAAGGTCCAGGATATAATCCATGGGTAGCCACAGACGACCGAAGTGATGAACTAGAAGCCATAAAAAAGTTCTTCCTGATCCGAGGAATCCGATCACAAATCAATGATGCCGTCGATATTCGCCTACAGGTCGATGAACATGAAACGGAATTATTTAAGATGCTAGCAAAAACGCTGGAAGAAAAAAATCCAGAAAAGAAAGATAATCTCTATGTAGCATGGTTAAAAATTACCCGCGATGAAACAGATAATGGAACAATTCAAGGGCTTCCCATTCCACCTCATCATGTATTACGCAGAGAATTCCGTGGGTATTTTGACTTACAGTCAGATGATTTCAAAGATCCGAGAGCAGAAGAACTGCTCAAAATCCATAAGCAAATGATCGCAAGAAATCCTGCCGAGGGCTTCGGAGCCATGACGAACTGGCTATCGCGGTTTCCAGATTTCGCATTTATGATCAATGGATACGGAAAAGAAGACATGCGGAAACTCGTAGCACAACCCATGAGCCGCACCCATCCATGGCTTTTCCCAGAAGCACGAATGTCATTCACCGCAGGCTTTATGCCATCCATGTACATCTCGGCCGCGATAGACAACACTTCAGAAGAAGATAAGCAAAGCGTTCTAACGGGCATAGAAAAAAGCAGAAAAGCATGGAACACCTTCTGGAGAAGTATCATAGAAACCCAGGAAGCATAAGTGTTACACTCCTTATATCAATAACCGCCTATCACTATGATCACCCGAACTCACGCCCTCGAACTCATCAGCCAGCACATCACTACGGATAACACCAAGAAGCATTTACTGGCTACGGAAGCACTCATGCGTGCCCTCGCGCAAAAATTTAATGAAGACGAGGACCGTTGGGGCATCGCTGGATTATTGCATGATATTGACCTAGATCTCACGAAACACGAGCTGCATAAACACGGCATCGTAGGATACGACATGCTACAAAACGAAGACATGGACGAAGAAATGCGTACCGCGATCAAAAAGCATAATTATATGCTCGAGCTGACACCGGAAACTCTTCTGGAAAAAGCGCTCTACGTGACGGAATCGATGACCGGCTTCATCGTCGCCGTTACGCTCATGCAGCCAACAAAGAAGCTCGCGGATGTCGGCATCGCATCTGTTTTAAAAAAATGGAAAGACAAGAAGTTTGCCGCAGGCGTGAATCGCAATATTGTAGAAAAATGCCAGGACATGCTAGGAATGTCCCTCGAAGAGGTCGCGATAATCTGTCTGGAAGCGATGCAGGAAATTCATGGGGATATTGGGCTGTAAGCCAGACTTCCATTGGACATTTTGGCGAGTTTAGTCTAAGCTAAATGGGCTTACATACCCAACAAATGAGTCCATGCTCCGAAAAATTATTAACGCGATTCTCGGCGATCCAAATGAAAAAGAGATCAGATCGATTCTTCCCCTGGTAGATGACACAAACATGTGGTGTGAGAGGTATCAAAAGGAGCTCATCACTGATGAAGATTTCGCAAAAAAAACCGAAGAATTTAGAGAGCGCATCGCCAATGGCGAACCGCTGGACGACCTGGCCCCCGAGGCTTTTGGTCTGGTGAAAGCCGCCTGTGTACGACTCTGCGGGCGAAGTTGGGATGTTTCAGGCAATCCACAGGAGTGGGATATGGTTCCCTATAATGTTCAAATTATAGGTGGAGCCGTACTGCACCGTGGAAAAATCGCGGAGATGAAAACGGGTGAAGGTAAGACACTCGTCTGTACCTTTCCGGTCTATCTCAATGCCCTCACGGGAAAAGGTGTCTGGGTCGTGACCGTCAACGACTACCTCGCGCAACGTGACGCGGAGTGGATGGGTGGACTTCACAAATTCCTCGGCCTCACCGTAGGAACCATCCGACACGAACAGTCACACGAAGAAAAAAAACTCGCCTACGACTGTGACATCGTCTACGGAACCAACAACGAGTTTGGTTTTGATTATCTTCGTGACAACATGGCCACCGAAAAAGAACAGATGGTCCAGCGAGGGCTCAACTATGCGTTGATCGATGAGGTCGACTCGATCCTGATCGACGAGGCACGAACACCGCTTATTATATCGGCACCAGCCGAAGAGTCCACTTCGAAGTACATGCAGTACGCTTCTCTCGTCCGTCAGCTCGAGCCGGTTCGTGATTACATCATCGATGAAAAAGTAAAAGGTGCTTTTCTCACCGATGAAGGTATGGCCCGCCTTGAAAATCTTCTTGGTATCGAAAATATCTACACCGACGCCGGATTTACCGAAGTGCATCACCTGGAGCAGGCACTCAAAGCGCACGCCGCCTACAAAAATGATGTTGATTACGTGATCAAGGATGGAGAAATCTTGATCGTCGATGAGTTCACCGGACGTCTCATGCCAGGCCGTCGCTACTCGGACGGTCTCCATCAAGCCATCGAAGCAAAGGAAAATGTTGAAATCAAACGCGAGAGTCGAACACTCGCCACCGTGACGTTGCAGAATTTTTTCCGTCTCTTCAGAAAACTCGCCGGCATGACAGGTACCGCGATTACCGAGGCAGAAGAATTTGTTCAGATCTATGGACTAGAAACGATTGTGATTCCGACCCATCAGAAAGTCACGCGCCAAGATCTTCCCGATGCCATTTTCAAAAATCAAAAAGGAAAATTTCTCGCAGCCGTAGCGAAAATAAAAGAGCTGCATGAGAAAGGTCAGCCCGTGCTAGTAGGAACTATTTCGGTGGAACGCTCAGAACTCATCAGTGAACTTCTCAAACGGGACGGCGTACCACACACGGTATTAAATGCAAAAAATCATGCACACGAAGCGGAGATTGTAAAAAACGCCGGCCAGCACAGCGCGGTGACCATCGCCACCAACATGGCCGGTCGTGGAACGGATATCAAACTCGGCGCGGGTGTCGTAGATCTTGGAGGCCTCTTCGTGCTGGGCACGGAACGTCATGAATCCAGACGTATCGATAATCAGCTCCGTGGTCGATCTGGACGTCAGGGCGACGCGGGTACAAGCCAATTTTTCGTCTCAATGGAAGACGATCTCATGCGACTTTTTGGATCAGAAAGAGTGCAGCGAATGATGGAGGCGTTGAAAATTCCTGACGACATGCCGATTGAAAATCGTCTCATCAGCAGCGCCATCGAAAGCGCACAAAAAAAAGTGGAGGGTCATCACTTCGACATTCGTAAGCATCTCGTGCAATACGACGACGTCATGAATATTCACCGTGAAATTATTTACAGCCGACGTCGAAAAGTTCTTCTGAGTGAAAATATAAAAGATGATATTTTTCTCTCCATCAGTGAAGTTGCGGGAACACTGATTCGAAATCACGCAGGCATGCTCGACCGTCACGAATGGAATCTAGAAAAAATATGTGACGAGGTGAAAGCGATTGAGGGCGATCCATCGAAAGCGCTAACGGTAGAAGATTTACGCGAAGCACAAACCGTCGAAGAACTCACGGAAATCGTCAAAAAATATCTCTTCACCGAGTATGACATTCGTGAAAAACGTCTCCCAAACAACGACATCATGCGAAAGGTGGAGCTGGATATGTCTCTTCGCATCATCGATGAACTCTGGATGGCACACATTGAAAATATGCAGGGCCTTCGCGAAGCCATCAGTTTGCGTGGCTATGCACAGCGCGATCCGCTCATAGAGTACAAACAGGAAGGCTTCGGTGCCTTCGAAAAACTTCTTGGAAATATCCGGTTCAATACGGTCAATACACTATTTAAAATTGAAATTTCAGTAAAAACACCGGAGGAACTTGCTCCGCAGCGACCAAAAAGAATGATGACCAATGAGGAACAAATAGAATCAGTGCTCTCAGGAAAACGCGTACGTGAAGATGAAAACGGCCAACCAATCCTCGTCCACGCCGAACAACGAAGAAACGAAGCAACCGTTGGTCGAAACGATCCCTGCCCATGCGGTAGTGGAAAAAAATACAAGAAGTGTCATGGAGCAGAAGCTTAAAAAAAATCTCTCATGAAACAAGCCCTCATTATTCATGGCTACGGCGGAAATAAAGACGGGAACTGGTTTCCATGGCTTAGGCAGGAACTCGAAAAGATTGACTTCAAAGTCGACAATCCTCAATTTCCTCATGCCGACGAACCGCAGGAACAGGAGTGGACACAGACGATAATGGATCTGTGGAAACCAGAAAATCAGCCATCGTCAGATACAAGTGAATCTGAGAAATCATTCCGCACCATCATCGGTCACAGTCTCGGTGGCACCGAAGTGCTTCGCGCCCTCGAACTCGACTGGCAGGAACCCATCGACCTCGCGGTCATCGTCGCCGCCACCAACAACGACTCGCGCCGCCCGGCGCTCGCCAATTTTTTCACCACGCCCTTCAACTTCGAAAAAATCCGCCGCAACGCCAAAAAAATCATCCTGATTTTTTCAGATAGCGATCCTCACATCAAACCAGAAACCGGTCCTTACTTCCAACAACAACTCGGCGCCACCGCCGAACTCTTTATGCTCTCAAATGCCGGCCACTTCATGGACAGCGACGGTTATAAGGAGTTTCCTTTACTTTATGATCTGATCAAAAAAAATTGCTAGGTTGGTACTGACATATCTTTCGCGAATTCTTGATGCAGGAGACGGATGGCTCTTACGTAATCCTTGTCCTTGACGCCAAGAGTGAAATTATAATTCATATCGCCATCAGGAAAAAGAATCTCAATACCACCATCGGCAAGAGCTTTCGAAGCGCGGGTCATCAGAAAAATATCTCTACGTAAATGAGTTCCGATAATTGATATCAGGGAAATATTACGCATGATAGATACTTCACCCGAATGACGAAGCTCATCAAGCATATCCGAATTTTCAGCACACTCATCACGAACGGAAAACGAAACACCGGAACCCAGTGAAGGAGTGGCATCAACACTCATTCTATATTTGGCCGGAACTCGCAGAATATAACTGGCGGTGCCGGCCTCATCAATAATGCCGAGATTACGAACGGTAATAAGAGCTTCGTGTCTCTTTCCGGAAATAAAAGCGACTCCGGGAGGATTTTCTTGTTTATCAATAATGGTCCCGGGGTCAGTAGAAGGAGCCATGCCGCGAATATCAACGGGAATTCCGTAATTTCGAAGAAGCACGAGAGCGGCCGGGGACAAAAAGGCACGCGGATCTCGATTGGCAAGTTCTCCGGCTTCAAAAAAATTCACATGTCGTCGTGCGTGAGTACCATCAACA
>CAYHPV010000064.1:0-6333 GCA_964358735.1 uncultured Candidatus Peribacteria bacterium
TTTTTCTGAAACGGGAAATGTGACGGCAATTGCTGCAATCTTAACATGTGCAGATTGATCTTTGCGTCAGGGTTACTTCTCGGGATAAAGGCTACATGCCTTTTGTCCCTGAACATTGATCCTATTTTTGGTTTGCCTGTAGTTGCTGTTTTAGCATAATTGCCGTCTTTTTCCCTGCAACTCTCGCGAGTTCGTCCATGGTGGCGTTTTTGATCCCAGTGAGACTGCCGAAGTGTTTGAGGAGTTTTTTCTTCGTGAGGTCACCGAGGCCGGGAAGGTCGTCGAGTTCGGAGGTGATGAGGGTTTTGTTGTGGGTGAGATTGCTGTAGGAGACGGCGAAGCGGTGGGACTCATCGCGAACGTGCTGGACGAGGTGAAGGGTTTTTGAATCTTTTGGAAGCTTAATGGATTCTTTCTGATTGGGAACAAAAATTTCTTCTTCCTGTTTGGCGAGGGCGCAGATGCGAATATCCAGATCGAGTTCTTTGAGCACTTCGATGCCGATATTGAGCTGACCTTTTCCACCATCGAGGATGATGAGGTCGGGCTTGATGGCGAATTTTCTGTGTTGTTCGAGGAGTTTTTTGGTTTCGAGCATGAGGAGTATTCCATGGTCACCATTGGCCTTATCGGCCGTTTTTATTCGTTCTTCGAAGTAGTCTGGAATAGCTTTTACTTCGGTGAATCCAAACTCCTCATAATATTTTTGAAGACTTTCTTTGATATAGACATACCATTTTTTGACGGTTTTGTTTTTTTCGATGAAGCGATACATAAGCTGATGTCCGAGTTGTTTTTTTCGATGATCGGGGTCAATCCAGAGAGATCTGAGTTCACATGACAGTGGCGCTCGTTCTTCTTTTCGTATGAAGCCTGCTATTTTTTTATTTTTCATAAAGCATGCGAAGGATTCTTGTGTCAAATTATCAGGATCGAGATTTTCTCTTTCCTCTTCTTCGATGATTTTTTTTATTTCTTCAAAATGCTTTTTCGTGGCTTTTTGTAAGGTAAATGCTGGCTTTGAGAGGTACTTGAGGCGGCGCGTGAGGACTTCGCGCATTGAGGCGTAGTCGTCGGGTTTTCCGTGGGGAATGGTGCGGAGTTTGAAGCGGCGGTATTCACTGTTTTGCGGCTGACCGTTGCCGAGAACGACCATGGAGGCGACGGTGCCGGTTCCGCCAAAGTGAGAGATGTCGTAGCACTCGATGCGCTTTGGGGGTTTGCCGAGCTTGAGAACTTCGGCGAGGTTTTCGAGTGATTCTTTTGGAATAATTTCTTCTTTCATCCACTTCGCTTTTTGTTGGTGTGCGTAACTGCGTGCGTTGGCGAGGGAGAGCTCGAGGAGTTTGTTTTTTTCTCCGTGTTGTGGCCAGAGAATTTTTACTTTTTTTCCTTTTTTTTCTGAAACCCAAGCTTCTATCATCTCTTTTTCATCTTCATCGAGGAGCTCCGGGATCAGCATTTCTTCCGGAATACTTGTGGCTTTTTCATAGTAATCACGGATAAATGCCTGACAGATTTCGCTGGTGGATGGAACTTCTTTTTCGTTTTGCGTATTCAAAATAAAATTTTCCTGACCAATGATGCGTCCATCACGAATTTGAAATAAATTTGAGTAGATGCGTGAATTGTCGACGACAAAGTGAAACACGTCCGTATCTTTTCTTGATGGATCACTGATGCGCTGCTTCTCAAACATCTCTTCCATCGTCTTCAATTTATCCCGAATGGCTGCGGCTTTTTCAAATTTCTTTTGTGTGGCGTACATTTGCATTTCATCTCTGAGTTGATTCATGAGCTCTTCCGGTTTTCCCTCGAGGAAGTTGATGACCTTATTGATAATGTTTCCATAATTTTTCGTATCGATTTTTCCGATGCACGGTGCGGCGCAGCGTCTGATGAAGTGGTAGAGGCATGGGTATTTGATGACTTTGTTTGTCACTTCGACGTCGTGCTCGGTACCATTTGGGTTGAGATACTTGATATCAAGTCCACAGTGACGGAATGGCAAGACTTTTCTCAAGATATCGAGTGTTTGTTTTACTTTATGGGCTGCGGTTTTTGGGCCAAAATAACGAGCTTTATCATGCTCTCTTTTTCTTACGATGGTCACACGCGGAAAATCTTCATTCACGGATACTCGAATGTACACATAGTTTTTATCATCCTTCATCGCGACGTTGTACTTCGGTCGGAACTGCTTAATGAGATTTGTTTCGAGCATAATGGCTTCGAGATCACTTCCTACTTCGATATATTCAATGTCATCGATGAGGGCGACCATCCCCTCTTTTCGTATGCCAAGTTCAGGTGTGCGCAAAAAATAGCTCTTCACTCGATTGCGAAGGTTTTTTGCCTTTCCGATATACATAATCTGGCCCTGTGCGTCTTTCATTTTATAAACGCCGGATGTGACAGGTAGCGCGATGAGGATTTTTTCAAGCTTGGGGTTTTGTAGGTCCATCGTCATTGGATTGTATCATGGCAGCCGTTTGTTTAGAATAGGCTCATGATGTTCCTCTCTGAAATTCGCTCTTTAACTATTTCTGAGGCTGTTTTCAAAACGGTTGCCTTTTTCGACGTTTTTGATTTTTGCCTTACTCCAGAGGAGCTTGCTGATCGGCTTCTTGGGTATGATGCGAGTTTGACCGAGATTCGGGAATATCTCTTGAATCCTGTTGGGGTTGCAGTTCAGGATGGCTACGTTTTTTTAGCTGGACGTGATGATCTCGTGAGTATGAGAAAAAATGGCGAGGCCCATCATGATCTTTTGTTGCGAAAAGTTCATCGTTTTCAGTGGCTTTTCAGATGGGTTCCTTTTCTTGAGGGGGTTTATCTCTGTAATCGCCTGACGATGGCTCAAGCTCGAGCTGGAAGTGATATTGATATTTTTGTGGTTGCTCGTCCGGGACGACTCTTTATTGTACGTACTTTTATGACGGCGCTTTTTCATCTGCTTGGTTTGCGAAGACATGGCACGCGCGTGGCTGGTCGCTTCTGTCTGAGTTTTTTTGTTGATCAATCGGGGGTTTCTTTAGAAGGGCACCTGAGACAACCCTGTGATCCTTACTTTGCGTATTGGACGCTGCTTTTGCAGCCTCTCTATGGCGGTGTGGATATTTTGGCTCAGAACGGCTGGCTTCGTGACTATTTTTCTGAGCGTGTTTTGCGAAAGCTTGATTCAGATATTCCTGAAAAAAAAGATACTCGCGGATATCTTGGTGATCTTCTTGAATCGTGGCTCTCTCGCTGGCAGCTTGCGCGTGCCCATAGGACTTTACGATCTCTTGGTAATCCTTCGGGTGTCATCCTGACGAGACACTGTTTAAAATTCCATGATCGTGATATGCGGCAGGAGTATGTCGAAAATTGGAAGTCGAAAATATCTTGAAGGTGGTTTTGAAATACTAGACTTCATGAAAAATATTACTTTCTCCTTTTCTTCTCTTTCTGTTTTTCTGTTCTCTCGTACTTTGTATCTCTGGTTTTTCCCGTTACTTTTTCCCGAACGATCAGATCGATGCCCGTGCCGGCAAATCCGTATTTTTCGCGAATGATTCTTTCGATATAACGCCTATAGGAAAAGTGAAAAATCTTTGGTTCGCTGACGGTGAGCACGAAGGTTGGTGGGTTGTTTTTTACGTATTCCATACCAAAAATATGGATGGCTCGTCCGTGTGATCTTGGCGGCAGATGCCGGTTCATGGCCTCTTGGATGAGGGCACTCAACTCGCTACTTTTTATCTCTTTGTTGCGTTCTTTTTTTATGTTCCGAGCGAGCTCGAGTATTTTTTTTACATTTTTTCCGGTGAGGGCGGAGACAGTAATCACTGGAGCCCATGGGAGAAATTCGAGATTATGCTGCATATCGTGCATGATTTTTTCAGCCTCTACGTGATCGACGAGATCAATTTTATTGAGTACCAGAATAAGCCCCTTTTTTTCATCTTTGATATATCCGGCAATGTGGGCGTCCTGACTGACGAGACCTTCGGTGGCGTCGACAACAAGCACGGCAATGTCTGACTCTTCGAGCGCCCGAATTCCGCGTAGTACGCTCCAAAACTCCAGTCTGCGTCCGAGTTTTCCGCGTTTTCTGATGCCGGCGGTGTCTTTGAGAATGAATTTCTGCTCTTCCCATATGAGCTCGGTGTCCACCGTGTCTCGTGTCGTTCCGGCGATATCCGAGACGATCATTTTTTTCTCACCGAGAAGTATATTGAGGAGCGATGATTTTCCGACGTTTGGGCGGCCAAGAATGGCGAGAGAAATTTCATCACTTTTTTTAGATGGAGCTGGTTCCTTTCTATACCCAATTTTTCTGAGATCCTTTTCGAGGCTGTGCACGAGTTCATCTATTCCTATCCCATGGGCTGCGGCGATATTGATGATATCTTTGACCCCAAGACGATAGTACTCACTGATGACGTGTTCGTGCGCTTTTCTATCGGTTTTATTCGCCACGCAGAGGTACGGTTTTTTGGCCTTGAGAATGGCGCGAATGGCGTGTTCATCTTCGATGGTTGGCGAAGAACTTCCATCTATCACAAACATAATAAAGTTTGCTTCGTCAATCGCGAGCATGGTTTGTGCGTAGACGTCCTCTTCGATGTTCTCTTTTTTTCCATACTGCAGACCACCGGTGTCGACGAGGGTTACTTCGAGTGTTTCGAGTTTGGATGTCTGATAGATTCTATCCCGCGTGGTTCCAGGAATATCTGAGGTAATGGCCACATTTCTTCCGAGTATTCGGTTGAAGAGCGTGGATTTTCCGACGTTTGGTTTTCCGACGATGGCAACAATTGGTTTCATACTTGCGCCACTATAGCCTATTTTTTTGTTTTTTTGCTACTCTATTGTTATGATGTGTCTATGACTATAAAGATCCTAGCTTCAATTATCGGTATTTGTTCCCTTTTTTTGACGACCTCTTCGCTCGTATTTGCTCAAGCCAATGACCCAAAAGATGCCAAAACCGCCAATCAGGTTATCCCAAGTGAGTCATCTATTCTGACGGATGGAAAGACAATGGATTGTGTTCGATTTATGAAACTTTCGAAGGTGAAACCGGCCAAGCCTGAAGCTTTTGATGATACAACTCCTATGCTTCGCGAGGCAGTTATTAAAGATCTTGATATTATTGTTAAAGATATTGTGTTTGATAAAAATTCAGTTCGTCTCAAGGGAGAGCACACGGTTCCTGCCCGAGAAATGGCCTTGACCTGTGGCATTAAGAGCGGACGTATTCCCCTCTGGCTGATTCCATTTTATATCGTGCGCGTCATTGACTTCTTGCTCCTTGCCGGCGCACTCATTTCTGTATTGTTCATCGTTATTGGCGGCTACCATATGATTATTGGTGGTTTTGCCGAAGAAAAAGAGAAGGGAAAAAATACGATCAAGTATGCACTTTTTGGTCTTGTTCTTACGCTTCTTGCCTATACGATTGTGAATCTTGCGCTGCTCTTCCTCTCCTCCTAGTCTCTATACCTTTACTCCTCTTTTTGTGAAACTTACCGATATATTTTCCAAAACTAAATCATTGGTACGGAATTTGAAAGAGAGTGTTCATGAGGCGAGTCGAGAGCCTGATTTCGAGAAACATATTCCGGTGAGTCATGTTGCGCGTGAAGCTGAGGAGAAAAAAATCGTGGTGAGTGTCTCTGGAAGTGGCGTGGCGAAGGCAACACTTGTGATTCTTGGCTTACTGGCTCTTGCGTACTTTATTACCAAGATGACCGATATTCTCGTGGTCTTTTTCGTGGCGTTCATGTTGGCGGCTGCGATGGAGCCGACGATTGACTCTCTCAATAAACGAAAAGTTCCTCGTGGTGTTGCGGTGGTGGTCTTTTATATCATCGCCATTCTTTTCTTTGGATTTATTATTTCCTACATTGTGCCGATACTCGCGCAGCAGATTTCTGAACTTGCGGTGAATCTCGGTGTCTACCTAAAAGGCTTGGCGCAGGGAAACCAAACGCTTCCCATCTCTCCAAAACTTCAGCCCTATGTTGATCAATTTCTCAAAAGTGTGAATGTCCATGATCTCGCGGGTCAGATTGAAAATAGTCTTCAGCTTATTGCCGAGCAACTTTTTGCGATTGGTGGAAATATCTGGGAGGTGATCAAAATTATTTCTCACGGATTTATCAATACCGTGCTGGTTCTTATTCTTGGGTATTTCATGGTTGTCGAAAAGCATGCGGTGGATCGTTTTATTTTTTCCTTTTTTCCCGTTAAGCATGAAGAGTATGTCGCCGCAAAAATTTCTCTCGTTCAGATGAAAATTGGTTTCTGGCTTCGTGGAATGCTTATCATGATGCTTTCGATGGG
>CAYHPV010000065.1:0-6095 GCA_964358735.1 uncultured Candidatus Peribacteria bacterium
AATCGACACCTGTCGCCCACATTGTAACAGATTATGCAATCAACTTCAATTGGCACTTTTACCTTACAGCACCATAACAAAGCTAAAAAGCCTATAATTCATAAATATAATATACAATATATATACCTAAAATAGCATGTATATCGGTGAAGGTATCACCCTACTCCCACTCAATTGTACCAGGTGGCTTATGTGTGATGTCATACAACACGGCACTTACACCCTTCACCGCCATCAAAAGATCACCTAATTTTCGCAATAACGCGAAGTCCATTTCATAAAAATTAGCCGTCATCGCCTCTTCCGAGCAGACCGGTCGTAACACCACCGTCTCACCCGCGCGACCATTCACGCGCACCGGAATGAGGATAACCGGGAACTGCCAGACATCGCTGTACAATCCTTTTTTCACGCAGAACTCTTTGACGATCGCATCGGCGCGCTGCAACAGCTTCACGCGCTCAGGAGTCATGAACGAAGGACCAGCAAACTCAACTTTGGAAATATCTTCCGGCGCAACAGACAGGACGACTCGATTCACCGCAGAGAACTGATTGGTGAGTCGAGTGGAAACCGCGTTGAGTCGATCCCAAGGCGCCTCACCACACACAACGACGGGATTTTTGTACGAGCGACTATCACCCTGCACACCGACGCTTTGCACGGGTAGCATATAGGCCTTCAGCCCATCTTTTTTCGCCTTCAGGTGTTCATTGATTTTTTTCTCCGTCACTTTCCAGGTTGAAGGCAGCTCAGCCTTTTTGGCACACAGGATGCGCACGCCAAGTCCCGGTCCAGGAAACGGATGACGCCAAATCAACGATTTTTCAATACCGATTTTTTCACCAACAATACGAACTTCATCCTTATAAAAATCCTTCAAAGGCTCAATAATAAGCCCTTTTTTGATCATCTCCTCGATCTGAGGAACACGGTTGTGGTGCGTCTTGATCTTCGCAGCATGCTTCGTACCACCGCTCTCAATCGTGTCGGGATAGATCGTTCCCTGGCCAAGCATCCAATCTTTTGCATTTAAATGCATTTTTTTCAACACGCGCTTCTGGACTTCGAGAAAGGTGTCGCCAATAATCATTCGTTTTTTCTCGGGTAGCACCACACCCTTCAGCGCAGCAAAAAAATCTTTACTCGCATCCTCAATATGCAGATTTTTGAATCCCGCCTTTTCCATCGAATCACGTACCTCCTTTGCCTCATTCTCGCGCATCAAGCCGGTATCCACAAACAAGCCATACACATTATTGACGCCGAGTGTCTTTTGCAGCAGCGCAAAGGCCACCGACGAGTCGACGCCCCCACTCACAAGCATAAACACCTTTCGATTTTTCACCTCTTTCTGAATATTCATCTTGAGCTGCTCGATATACTCTTTGAGATTCCACTCTTTTTCCGCACCGCACACCTCGATGAAATTTTCCAGCATTTTATTGCCATTCGGCGTGTGGGTGACTTCGAGGTGAAACTGGACGCCAAAGAATTTTCGGTGCTCATCCGCCACCGCAGCGGAGTTGCAATCTTCTGTTTTTCCAACGACTTCCATCCCCGGAGGAAGGAGCGTGACCTCATCTCCATGGCTCATCCACACCGTTTGCTCATCACCCATAAACTTCAGCACACCCACATTTCGAGAGATAGAAAGTTGCGCATGGCCATACTCTTTCGTGCCGGCAGACTTTACTTTTCCACCGAGGAGATGGACGAGAAGCTGATGACCGTAGCAGATTCCCAATACAGGAATATTGAGTTTGAAAATACCTGGATCGCAAATTGGCGCACCTTTTTCATAGACGCTATTAGGGCCACCGGAGAGGATAATACCTTTGCAAAAACGGAGCGTATTGGCAGGAGTCGATCCATCGTAAATTTCCGAATAGACGCCAAGCCGACGTATGCGGTTGGCAATGAGGTGGGCGTACTGTCCACCGAAGTCGAGAATGGCAATGGTATCCATAAAGCTGAATTGTTCGTATTCAGACCTCATTATACACTATGGTACAATATGTCCAATGTCACCTCGAGTCATAATTTTAGCCCTATTTTTCGCACTCACACTCCTTCCGCAAGGCTGGAACAAGTTTGACAATACCAACCACGCAATACTCATCTACGCGCTCTGAGCTACGCTCCTCGCGCTCCTCTTCCTTTCCCGCAAGCAGCTTTGGGAGGCGAGTCCCAAGCCACTCACGAAAATCGCAACGCTCACGCTCCCGATCCTCTTCGTTTTGTCACTGATCTTTTCACCTATTCAGAATTTTGGGTGGAGTGAGGTCATGGTCATGTCAGCCGGCATAGCGCTATTCGTCATCATTCAAACATGTTCAGAAAAAGAAAAAAAATCCCTGCTCACTATCATCCTGATTCTCGCGGCGATATGTGCCCTCGCGGGATTCTGGCAGTATCTCACCCGCACCGAACCACGCCTTACCGGACCGATGTTTGACACCGCGTGGAAAGCACGCTACTGGCCCAATGCATTTGCCCTCATGTTACTCATGTGTTGGCCACTCGCGCTCGGCAGCGAGCGAAGCGAGCTGCATCTCAGTACGATTCTCAAAACGCTCCTCATCTCGATACTTCTTTCAGCGCTCCTCCTGACCTTCTCAAGAATGGCGTTTTTCGTAGTCACGCTTCAGATCATTGCTTATTTCTGGTTCATTCGCCGTGATATTTTTCAAAAAAAAACGCTGATATTTCTCACCACCACGCTTTTTCTCACACTCACAATCACGGCAACCCTCCACACTATTCGTGCCACCCAAACAAACACTCCGACGAATAACTTCACCGATAAAATTACCTTCTCCGGAACCGAAAAGCAGACATCACTTATGGAACGTCGCGACTTCATGCTCGGCGCACTTCGTCTTATTCCAGAGCATCCATGGCTCGGCAGTGGACCTTTTTCATTTCGATTCATCTATCCAAAAATTCAGGAGGATTTTCTTGCCGTCTCGGATCATGCGCACAACTGGTACCTCAAAATAGCGCTCGAAGAAGGGATTCCCGCACTTCTCATATTTCTTATTCTCATTGGTGCCGTGCTGTATTCACATCGAAATCTTCTGACAGAACAGCAAGGCCTCTCACTCCCAGCGATCCTTACTCTGAGCATCTTCGGCGCTCTCATCCACAATCTCGCGGACTACAACATGAATTTTCTTTCGAATCAGATGATATTCTGGATAGTACTCGCCTGTCTCTCAACGCAAAAAACAGAACATGCCACCACAGGAAAAAAAATCTGGCCACTCGTCACAACGATCGGCATCGTGCTCATCAGCACCCCACTCATTCTCGAAGGCTACCACTCTTTCACAAAGCAGTATCGTAGCATGTCATTTCCCCGGAATTATTTCTTCGAACAGGGACGATATACCGTCACAGAAAAAAGAAACTCAAAAGAAGGAATCTCACTCCTGGAGCATCATCTGACTCTGAATCCTTTCGACGCCTTCGCCTGGAATTATCTTGGCAATGTGCAGGAATATATTGATCGAGATGCTGCGCTCAAAAGCTATGCACAAGCCATAAAAAGCGATCCGGCAAATTTTTTCAACTTCTATGTTGATTATGTAAAACTCGCACAGAACATGAAAAAAA
Source organism: uncultured Candidatus Peribacteria bacterium (assembly GCA_964358735.1). Classification (GTDB taxonomy): domain Bacteria; phylum Patescibacteriota; class Gracilibacteria; order UBA1369; family UBA12463; genus CALREA01. The sequence goes on from CAYHPV010000065.1 coordinate 3,619, forward strand.
CCAACACCGAAGAGTACAAATTTTTCACAAAAAAAGCGCGTGCCTTTCTCGAAATGTACCCAGAAAAAATTCGTAGTAACATTCACTATACCGCCCAGACGAGTAATCCAAAGCACGCCATCGAGCTCGCCCGCCTCCTCGGCGAACACAAGCTGGTGTTAGAACTGCAGAAAGCGATTGCGCGGGGTAATAGAAAAAAGCTCAACCACTAATATCCAGCCTAAAAAACCCTTGCAAAATCTTCAGAATAGTTGTACAGTCACACCTTACTTTGTAAAGTTACCCTATGAATAAGCCATCATCTTTAGCTTCAGGATCAGCTAAAAACACCCTTGCAGCCGCAGCTTTAGCCGTAGCTGGAACTCTTGGTGCCAATAATGCCCAGGCTGAATCAGAGAAGCACAAAGGAGTGATGATGGCGGTAGGCATGGAATCCAAGATAACTCAGGGCTATGTGCTTGATGTGATGTATGACAAGGATAATCCGGCGAATTCGAAGGTTACGGCTGGCATGGCGTTTGAGGATGTGAGTTCATTTGATCAGATTATAAATTATGCTCGTTTTTTTTCTGGAAGAAGCTTCTGCCAAAAAGTTTCTCCGAAAAAAGCATCTCCTGATAATAAAGCAGGTTTTCAAATCTATCATGATCCAAATACAGAAAATGGTAAAAATAAACCTAATATCATTTTTGATGATTCGAATACGGAAGATTTTAACAAAGATGATATATTCTATAAATCAACAGGAAAAACGGAGGAGAAGGATTGGGTTATTGGAATCAATAATTTTAGCAGCGATATCCTCAAAACTTATGATATTATCAAAGATACTGCCGGAAAAACTATTGGCCTCAAACTCAAAACAAAAACAGACATCAGTAAAGAAATAGCAGAATTTGATGATTATAATGATCGCGTTTGGAGAGATAGGCATGTAATAACCTACAGGATAGATGGAACGGGAACAAAGGAGACTGTGTATGGATTACAATTACGCAAGAAAGACGCGCAGGGAGTATGGAAACTGGTATATGATAAAAAAATGAAGGAACCAATGGAGTTATGGACTGATGATATTTACCCCATCATCGATGCTCCAAACGGTGGCGCGGAAATGAGTATCAAAAATCCAATAACGGGAAAGTATGCCGTATATGATGTCGACACGGGAAATAAAAAAGAGGAACTGGGATTAAATCATCTCCGAAGGTTTGGAAAAAATAATGAGTACAAGCTCTACAAAGAAAAAGATTCAGGACAGTATGTGATCGTCAATGTAAAGGGAGAAAAAGCAATATTGCCAAGTGACGTGAATGCTTCTCTTTCCAATTACACCCATGGTGTCTTTTACCGATTTGATGATGTGACCTATGGTGGTGGAAGTTATAAAGGATTTGTCATTTTCCGTGTCACAGAAAATCCATTCAAGGTGGAGACATTTACGCTGAAGACAGGCATTACGGCAGCATATACGGATTCGATGGAAATCATGGGGACCGATGAAGATAGTGATGGTGTTTCAAACTTTACAGAAAACTGTCCTACGGTACCAAATACCTTGCAAAGCGATATTGATGCGGATGGAATTGGCAATGTGTGTGATGATGAGCCGGCAAAAACGGGAGATGTGAAGTACTCGAAGAAGACGGCACTCTCGGGATCAGGATATAGAATGTTCTGCAATAAAGCCCAGGAAGAAGCCTTTAAAGTGACGACGAGTGGAACGGGAGATACAATTGTTCCAAATCTTGCAGAAAAAACAGAGGCGGCTCTCTGGATTCTTGCGAATAAGATCGGAACTCTTGGAGTGGTGACGCTTAAAGTACCGGCAGGATACCAATTAGCATTTACCGCTCACCATGGTGCTCTGATGTTCAATGGTAAACCCATACAGTCACCATTTGTTGCAACGAGCGATGCTTTGCTCACCACCACGCCATTCTCGGATATTGAAGCGTTACTGAAAAATAACAATGTTCCGGTGCCAGTAGAACCATCTCCCGATCTTGGCGGAGAAGTGGATGCGGGTAAGTCAGATGCCAGTGATGCTCCTGATGGTGGACCAACGGATGATGGAGATACATTAGACGTTGTCGCTGCTGATCTTATGGAAGATAAAGGACCAAAAGAAACAGCACCTGATCTAAATAATACCGGTGATGATACATCCGTGATACCAACATCAGATGTGACTGCTGGACATGATACCCTCACGGGTACCGATGGAAAAACAGATGCTGGAAAAATGAATCCTCCAGTAAAACCGCCTCCAAAAGATGGATGTATGGCATCACCTGCATCTTCATCAGAACAGAGTCCGGTGGTTCCACTGATCTTGACCGGAGCAGCTCTCGTCGCACTGTCACGAAGACGCGTGGTGGGATGAGAAACCTAAATTGACGTTGCAAATAGTGAAAAAAGGTTGTATAGTCACTTCTTATTTTGTAAGATCACTCCATGCATAAGCCATCATTGTC
>CAYHPV010000066.1:0-6095 GCA_964358735.1 uncultured Candidatus Peribacteria bacterium
GCCAACACCGAAGGCATGTTTCGCATCATCCAATCCATTCCCTCGCCAAAAGCAGAACCATTCAAGCGTTGGCTGGCAAAAGTAGGATACGAGCGCGTACAGGAGATTGAAGATCCTGAGCTGGCAACGAAGCGAACACGAGCCCTATACAAAGCAAAAGGCTACAGTGACGACTGGATCGAGAAGCGCATGCGGGGCATCGCCATCCGCGAGGAGCTAACCGACGAGTGGAAGAATCGTGGAGCAGAGCATGCCAAAGACTATGAAATTCTCACGGCAGAAATTTCAAAAGCCACCTTTGGAGTGACGCCAAGAGAATACAAAGAGCTTAAAGGTCTTGAAAGAGAAAATCTCCGCGATCATATGACCGACCTTGAGCTTATTTTTAATATGCTCGGTGAGAGAGCTACAACAGAAATCCATCGAACGGAAGATTCTAAAGGCATGCCAAAACTGAAAAGTGACGCAAAGGCCGGAGGTGATATCGCTGGCGGCGCACGAGAAAAACTTGAAGAGCGCCTAGGCCGACCAATCGTAACTCAGAAAAATTTTCTGAAGAGCACCGAGCAAGAGGAGAGGAGGAAATTGAAATAATACATCCTTACTATTTGCATTGGTTCATCGAATGAGATTGATGTATCGATTGATGATTTTTTGCAGGCTTGCTTTTCCAGTATAAGTATATTATACTATACTAAAAAGAGATAATAACTATAGTATAACATCCATAATATGCTTAAAGTCACAGTTTCTAAGCAAAAACAGGACAAGGAGTGGCTTCTCTCCCTCCCGTACATAGAACGAACCAAAGAAAAAGACGCTCAAAAGTGGCTGTCTTCTGATTTGATAAAAGTTATTCTCGGCCCTCGTCGAGCTGGTAAATCTGTTTTTGCCTTGATGCTTTTGAAGGGACAGTCTTTTGCGTATTTCAACTTCGATGACGAGTCACTCCCCGGAGAAGAAAAGATTGATCTCGATGAACTCATGACAGAGTTGAAGCTTGAATACGGTGATACAAAATATATGCTCTTTGATGAAATACAGAATCTGCCGAATTGGGAACTATTTGTGAATCGTCTGCACCGAGCTGGATACAATCTGGTATTGACCGGTTCCAATGCATCTCTCCTCTCAAAAGAACTCGCCACGCATCTCACGGGAAGGCATATTCCTATAGAAATATTACCATTTAATTTTACGGAGGTTCTCAAAGCCAAACAGTACGAAGTTACGGCCGACAAACTTTCACTCCCTGAAGAAAAAGCAAAACTCTTAGGGATTTTAAATCAGTATATGACCAGCGGTGGATATCCGGAAGTTATTACAAAAGGTGTGGATCCGCGTGGGTATCTCGACGTGCTCTTTGATGCTGTCCTCTTTAAAGATGTAGTGAAGCGTCACAAGGTGCGTTTTTCTGAGCAGATAGATAATCTCGGATCGTATTTGATAAACAATATCTCAGGTCAATATAGCCCCAAGAAACTCGCCAATGTTTTGGGCTTCAAGAGCCAAATTACTCTGGAAAAGTACCTCGGCTATCTCACGGAAAGCTATTTGATTTTCCCATTGAGTCGCCATTCGACAAAAGCCGGTATGCGACTGCGGTCTTCTAAAAAGACATATGCTGTTGATAATGGATTTGTCACTGCCAAAGCCGTACAGCATTCTCCGAACACCGGCAAACTCATGGAGAATCTTGTCTTCACGGAGCTTGTTAAAAAAGGTAACCAACCAGGCCGTGAATTGTTTTATTACAAAACCCGCAATGATCGAGAAATAGATTTCGTACGTAAAAACGGATATCAAGTGGTGGAGCTGATACAAGTTTGCTACGACATCAAGAATTCAGGTGTCGAGGAGAGAGAAGTAAAAGCTCTCGTTGAAGCAGGAAAGGAATTGAATGTAACCGGGCTTACCGTGCTCACTTGGAACGAGAAACGTGTAGTGGAAAAAGACGGAATGACCATACACGTTAAGCCACTATGGGAATGGCTTCTTGAATCGAGCAAAATGGGCTTCTAGGGGTGAGCGGAGGTGTATTGTTTGAGCGCCTGCTCAAACACAGCATGATAATTATTCAAAATCACGGCTGGTTATAATTCTCTGCATAATTGTAACAAAAATGATACAATTAAGTGGCAGATACCAACGGCGCTATCGAAAATAACGACTTTGAATTATTCTGGAGAAGTTTGAAGTTTATCGAGCCGAAAATTTGATTTCAAAACTTCACCCCCCATACCCCTTCACCGCCTGCGCGAACGCGACAGGGTACTGTTTTAGAACCGCGGCCTCGGCGGGGTCTTCCAGGAAGCGGCCAATGTCTTTCATGATGTCATCCACGTTCACCGTGGTCATTTTGTCTTGTAGTACCTGAATCACGTGGTTCACGTCGCGAAATTGCAGATTGAGACCAGCCTGCCGGAAAACCGCATTCAGATAACGCAGATTCATCGTTTCTTTGCGGTTCAGGTACCAGAGGAGATCATAGAAATCTCTTCCTTTGGTATATTCACGGTTCAAAACAGCACAAATTTTGCCGGCAAACAGTGTGTCATCGCTATGCTTCAGAATGGGAAACATCTCGCCAAATTTGGTGACAAAGAACGTTTCAACCTCTCCGGAAGCCACCGGTACGGGACGAGTATCAACTTCAAGTTTTACATGGAGCTTCTGATCTTTGAGTGGGCTGAGACCGAACACATGGAGCACCCGAGAAACCCTGATGAAAGATTTCTGCACCACCGTATCTGCATTGATATGCACGTCGACATCAAAATCCGTATGTTTCAGAAAAGAGCAGATGCTATCATTCAGTTCCTGAAATGAATAATCGGGAATCTTAGCATCCAATGCAAAATCCAGATCCTCGGAATATCGCTTCAGATCATGGCAAATTCGCAAACACGTTCCACCCATAAAGCTCAAGCCCGCGCCATATTTTGACTGATAGATAGCCTTCAGAATCAGCACCTGAAGATATTCTCGAATCAAGTTGAGGACTCCTTCATCCGTAACTCCTCTTTTTTTTGAATCATCAATGAGTTTGGCGAGACGTTGCATACGTATGAAAACTATGAAGTAAAAAAAGAAGTTTTTTTGATTGGAATAGTCGAGCATAGCGAAAAACTTTTTTAAAATCAAGGTCGGTTGTCATTGCTTCCAGACGGGACTGTTCCCAAAACGTTTCCGTAGCTTCGAGCCTCGGGGTATTGAAATAGAACCAGTCCACCAGGGCTTTCTCTTTTTCTGCCATCAACGTGTTGGCATCAAAACCAGTAAAAACCTTGCGACTGATCGTACGATAGGTAAAAACACCAACCGGTGTCTCGAAACGACGGGTGGCTTTCGTGGTCACGAGCGTATACTCAAATACCGCCTCTGGCAGAATGCCATAAAAACTCAGGGCATATTCCAAGCTAAGGTAGCATGGTGCATATAAACTCCGAGCGATCTCGGACGCTACCGGCTTGATATCAGAAAACATATAGAGGCCACGTTTGAGCGACACCAGATCACCCGATTTTTTCCACTGGTGCATCTGGAGATTCAACACATGAGGATTCTCAGAAAAGCACACAATCCGTGCCTGCGCTGTAGAAAATAGAGGCATCTGCATTTTTTTTCTAAATTCTTTTAATTTCATTTAATTATAAGTAAATATAAACTAATGAAATAATACTCTGAACAGGAATACAAGTCAAGAGGAGGGTCGAAATAGGATGATTCCTCTTGCATAATCGTATCAAAAATGATACAATTAAAACAGACACAATCGCTCACCATGAAGCAAATACCCATCAAAAATCAGCTCACACCGCGACAGACGATGATCTATCGTATTTTGCAGAAGCATGACGATGCCACGAATAAATATCTCCTGCAAAAATGCTCGGCAACATTCGGGAATATATCACTAATTACGATGGTGAGAGACCTTAATGATCTCGTAAGAATGCAGTATGCGATGAGGTGCGGACGTGGAAGGGGGGTAACCTATGTGGCACAAAAGAAATCGGCAGCTGACGGGCATAAGCAGCATATTCCACTTTTTCTCAAAAAATACTTTTGGGATACGGATATCTCAAAATTATCCCTCACGAAACATGCTACCTACATCATTGAGAGAATTCTCGAGTGGGGAAATTTGGAGGCGGTAAGATGGTTGAGGGAACGCTACACGAATAAAGAACTCCTCAGTGTTCTTGAAGTATCTCGTTCCATTTCGCACAAGAGCTGGCATTTTTGGAAGCTCATACTTTTACCTAGTAACAAGCACATTCCATGTACACGGAAGTTCTCGGACGAGAGGCAAAAAAAAGTTTGGCAGTACTAGACAAAACCGACCTGCTTGATAATTTTTATCTTGCCGGAGGCACAGGTTTGGCGCTTCACTATGGGCATAGAATTTCGGTCGATCTGGATTTTTTTACGCAAAAAATCTTTGAGCCTAGAGAGCTGGCCACGCTGCTCTCAGCAAAAGGGGATTTTATTCAGAATGGGTGGGAAAAAGGCACGCTGCACGGAATTTTTGAAGGCGCAAAAGTGAGCTTTTTGTATTATCCATACCGACTCCTGAGAGATCTAAAAAAAGTAGGTAATGTGAGTATAGCCGATCCCCTGGACATTGGATGTATGAAAGTTGATGCGATTACGAGTCGCGGAAAGAAAAAGGATTTTGTAGATCTTTATGTTCTTCTGGAACACTACCATCTCAGCGAGCTGGTGAATTTTTTTGAGGAAAAATATGCAGATGTTCAGTATAATATGATTCATATAATGAAAAGTCTGGTATATTTTGATAACGCAGAAGAAGATCCTGATGTTGTATATCTTGGTAAAAAGATTCTCTGGTCAGAGATAAAAAGACGAATTGAAAATGAGGTAAGAAAAATGTAAATCAGTAACAGATAAGAAAAAATCCATGCAACCTCTCGTTTCCCTCATCATCATCGGCTACAACTCGCGCAAGTTTCTAGAGACCTGTTTCGACGCGATCTTCGCACAGACCTATTCGGCGGATCGGCTCGAGGTGATTTTCATCGATAATAATTCTACCGATGATTCGGTGGAGTGGGCGCGGGAGACGTACGGCGAGAAGCTGGTGGTGATCAAAAATGAGGCGAATATCGGCTACACCGGTGCCGCCAATCAGGGGATGGAACTCGCTCGCGGCGAGTATATTGTCATCACGAATCCTGATATTATTTACACGCCGGAGTACTTCGAGCGGGCGATTGCCCGAATGGAGAAGGACGAAAAAATCGCAGCGCTTACGGGAAAAGTCGTGAAGTATGATTTCGATGCGGCAAACAGTGGTGGCGTTGCATCGGTCGGCGCACCAACCAATCTCATCGACACGGTGGGGCTATGTATTTTCAGGAGTCGTCGCGTGATCGATGATGGTCAGGGGTTGCCGGATGATGGGCGGTTTGATGAAGCGGCAGCAAGTGGGGGCCATCAGGTTTTTGGAATTTCTGGTGCCTGTCCGATTTATCGGAGAACAGCTCTTGATGATGCAAGAATCAACGGGGAAATTCTAGACGACAATTTTTTCATGTACAAAGAAGACGTCGACCTCTCATGGCGCCTCACCTTGCTTGGCTGGAAGTGCTGGTACTATCCCGAAGCGGTGGCATATCATGGTCGTGGAACGGGCGTGAAACAGCGATTTACCGTGGGCCAGATGGTGAAGGAACGTGATGGATTGAGTCCATTTCAAAAGACCTACTCCTATCGCAATCACCGCCTCATGCAGGTAAAAAATGAACTCTGGGGAAATTTTTGGCATGATTGTCCGTGGATCGCGGCGCGCGAAATCGGCTCACTCATCTATGTGACGTTTCGGGAGCCCTATATCTGGAAATCGATCTGGCAGTTTTTCACGTTGCTTCCAAAAACACTGGCGAAGCGCCGAGTGCTGATGGCACGCATGGAGGCGCGGTGGCGACATCGCGGAGGATTACAGGCAGCCGCTCGAGAGATGCAAAGGTGGTTTGTGAGTGAGTCAAGGTATGTGAAGTAAAAGCTGGAGTGAATTTGTTAAGATTGCAGCAATTGCCGTCACATTTCCTATATAAGAAAAAGAGATAAAC
>CAYHPV010000067.1:0-6031 GCA_964358735.1 uncultured Candidatus Peribacteria bacterium
TGGGAAAGGTCACCGGAGTGGTGTCACCCGCGAGGGGGATGCAGGTCGCGTCGGCTGCGTGGGCGGTTGATGGGCGCGAGAGGATAAACGAAAGCATGGTTGCGCTCATGAGCATGGCAAAAATCAGCGTCGTACTCAGGGTATTGCGAGAAAGAATAGCGATGCGGGTGAGTGAAGGAGAGGGCTTCATAGCTTGAAGTGTAATGAGTATCAGTTTCCGAAACAAGGATAATAGTGCAAAATAAAAAAGCCTTAACTATACAATACTCTTGTGTATCACGCCATCCAGTGACAACCCAGACTCTTTTTGCGATGCTGTGCCGCTTTCACGACGAGCATGGCGACCTCGAGCATATTCTTTGTCTCGAGAATTTCGGTGTTGATGAGGTGTTTTGGCGGCATGAGCAGGATGAGGCGTTTGAGTTCAAAGATGGCTTTTTTCAGCCCTTCTTTAGTTCGATAGATTCCCACATCGCCCCACATGATGTCTTGAATCCGGGTTCGTATTTTTTTGAGTTTATAGGGCTGAGGTGGAGTGGTGAAAGGGGAGACACTCGTTTGTCTCATTGGTGGTTTGCGTTTCGATACTATTTCTTGTATCGCTTTGGCTGCCTTCATGGCAAACACCGCTCCCTCGAGGAGTGAGTTGGAGGCGAGTCGGTTGGCTCCGTGCAGGCCGGTCCAGGCGGTTTCTCCGATGGCGTAGAGATTGTCCAGTGTTGTTTTTCCATCTTGGTTCGTCACGATGCCGCCGCAGAGGTAGTGAGCTGCGGGGGTGATGGGAATCATGTCTTTTGAGAGCTCTTTTTTGCTTCGAGTCAGAATTGTTTTGTAAATATTTGGGAAACGTTTTTTGAGCCAGGATTTTTTCCTATGTCGCATATCGAGAAAAACGGGATCCTGTTTTTGTTCCAAAAAAATAGCCTGTGAAACTTTGTCGCGCGGTGCCAGATCGCCTTGTGGATCATATATCTGCATGAATTTTTCTCCCTTGCTGTTGCGAAGTATGGCGCCTTCACCTCGAAGGGACTCACTGAGGAGAAAGTGAGGATTGTGGTGGTCGAGGAGTGCGGTTGGGTGAAATTGGATGAACTCCATGTCCCTGGTTGTTGCGCCGGCTCGGTGTGCCATCGCGATTCCATCACCGGTTGCGATTTTCGGATTCGTGGTATGCCGGTAGAGCTGTCCACATCCGCCCGTTGCGAGAACGGTTACCTGACTGTGTATCAGATGGATGGTCTTATTTTTCAGATAATAAGCACCTGTGCATTTTTTGTTGTTAATCTGGAGATCGATAGCGTGAGCGAATGATATGATTTTTATGTTTCTGCGCTTTTTTATGGCTTTTATAAGCGCTTTCTCGATGGTTTTACCCGTGGTGTCTTTTGCGTGATGAATACGTCGATGCCCATGACCGCCCTCGAGACCCAGATCAGCATCGAAGATGACTCCATATTTTTTGAGTTCTTCGATGACTGCTGGAGCTGATCCGATTACTTCTTTTACGGCGGATCTATTATTGTGTTTTTCTCCCGCACTGAGGGTATCCTCGATGTGTGACGTAAAGGTGTCTCCGCTTTTTGTAACGACCCCCGCAACTCCACCCTGGGCCATCATCGTCGCCGAGTCATCGAGAGATTTTTTGGTGAGCATGGTGATATTTTTTTCAGGGCCACATGAAAGGGCGCACAGAAGACCGCTTATCCCTGAGCCGATAATAAGAATGTCTGTTTGTTCAGTGTACATGATAGAAAAGTTGTTGTTCGAGGAGTTTGATTTTTTTCTGAATATTATCGCCTGTGAGGGTGATGTGTGCGGCCTCTTTATAGAGCGGAAGGCGGATAGATTCAAGTTCCTTTAGGGTAGTTTTTTTATGTTCCTCGAGGTGTGGTCGTTTTTTGCTGTTTTTGAGATGCTCTATGAGTGTTGTGATGGAGTGTTCTATGTATATCACGTTGCCCAGTTTTTTTATTTTTTTTCGACTTTCTGGATTCTCAATGATTCCTCCACCGGTTGCGATCATCATTCTTGATCCTGGACGAATGTTTTTTAGGAGCCGTGATTCATTTTTTCTAAAAGCAGGCCAACCATAGGTACTGACGAACTTTGAAATTGTTGTTTTATACTCTTTCTCAAAAAAATCATCAAGATCAAGAAACTGGTACTTCCATTTCTTGGCGAGTGCTTTTCCGAGGGTTGTTTTTCCCGATCCTGGCATTCCGATAAGAACAATATTTTTGTTCAATGAGAGGTGGAATGTTGCGAAATCCTTCCAGAATTTTGGATAACTTTTTTGTACAACTTCTGGATTTTTGATGGTGGTTTGCGGATAAAGGCTCTTGACGAGTGAGAAGGCCATCGCGATCCGGTGGTCGCCGTGGGTCTCAATAACGGCATCAGGAATTATGGTTCTTGGACCCGTAATGTTTATGGAGTTTTTTGTTGTCTTTACCTTGGCCCCTATCTTTCTCAGTTCTTTTGAGAGCGTTGATAGACGATTACTTTCCTTATACTGTAAGTGATTTACGTTTGTGAACGTTATAGATTTACCCAATAGGGGAGCCAGAACGGCGAGTGTGAGGGTGGTGTCGGGGATATTCTTCGCGTCGATTGTTTTGAGGGTTTCGAAGTTTTTCAGAATCGTGAAAAATTCCTGCTCCGCCTGGATGCCTCGTTTCGGGAAACGAAGTTTTTTGTGATGAAGTTTTGCGAGGGAGTGGAAGTAGCTGCTACTCGCCATATCTGCTTCTATTATATATTCTTTTAGTGGCTTTATGCCTTCATAAATGACTATTTTAGAACTATTTTTTTGTTCAATTCTTACCCCCCACTGTTTGAGCAGTTTGAGGGTCATCTGAAAGTAGCTCTCCGATCGTCGCTTGCCGGTGATTTTTAGCGTGAGGCCGCCTGGAAGGAATGGTCCAATGAGAGCGAGGCTCGATGCGTACTGGCTGCTTTTTTCCATCGGAATTTTTATCACTCCTCCATGCATCTTTTTCGGCGTGATTTGTATTGGGAGATACCCATTTTTTCCGAGGTAGATAATCTTTGCTCCGAGGTTTATGAGTGCTGTTATGAGCTCTGCTATGGGTCTTTTTCGCATGGCTTCTATTCCGTCTATTGTAATTTTTTTCTGCATGATCGTGATTGCCGCACAGAGAAAGCGAGATGCGGTTCCAGAATTTCCCACATTGATGCTCGTTTTTCCTTCTCGAATATTTTTTAAAGCGTTTTGCATGACTCGTACGTCGTCGCTCTCTGGGAGATTTTTGACCCTTGTCTTACTACCACTGAGCGCTCGGAGTATGAGGGTCCGGTTGGTGAGGCTTTTTGAGCCCGGAGGATTATATAAGAACGGCATAGATGTCTTTGATGCTGATGTCATAGGTTTGCGCAGAACCAATAGTGACTGGGAGATAAAGATGAATGGCGGTATTTCTTCTTTTTTTATCACGCATGATTGCTGCCTGTATTTTTTTCATGGATGGCATTTTTTTCTTTTCTATGAGCCCGAAGTCGGTGAATATTTTTTGTATACGATCCGCGTCTTTTTTTTGAATAGTTTTTTTGTTCAATGCGATCTGATTTTCATAGAGCATTCCAAGCGCCACTGCGGCTCCGTGTTTGATGGTGTAGCCTGATGCCTTCTCAATGGCGTGTCCGATGGTATGGCCATAGTTCAATATATGACGTGTTCCTTCGTCCTTTTCGTCGCTTTCTACAATCTTTCTTTTGATTTCGATACATCTCGTGATAATTTTTGAAAGAGTTGGTATATCTTTTTTTAGAATTTTTTCTCTATTCTGTTCAATAAAATTGAACAGTTTTTTATCGCTGGTAATGGCCATTTTTATCGCTTCAGCGAGCCCATTTTTTATTTCATCTCTTGAGAGGGTTTTGAGGTACTTTGGTTGCGTGATCACCGCCTCTGGATGGTAGAAAGTTCCCAGCATGTTTTTTCCACCTACGGTATCAACCCCATTTTTTCCTCCAATGCTGGCGTCACACATGGCGAGAAGGGTTGTGGGAATATTGATGAATGCTACGCCTCTCATGTAGAGCGAGGCGAGCAGTCCCGTAATATCTCCGACGACTCCGCCACCGAAGGCGACTAACGTATCACTTTTTGAGAAGTTTTTTTCTGTAAGCTTTTTGGCGAGTTTTTCGATGGTTGTGAGATTTTTGCTTTTTTCTCCACTCAGCATGACACAGAGAAAGCTCTTTGGATATAACTCAGAGAGCTCTTTTTTATATAACGTTGCGAGGTTGCTATCGGTGATAATGGCGTATTGCTTCATAAGCTAGGTGCGATCAACGGCTACTGCTACTCGACGCATATCATGTACCAGATTTTCAAACTCTTCTGGAAGTATCGCCTGCTCTCCATCGCAACGTGCTGCGCTTGGATCGCTGTGCACATCGATCATAACTCCATCGGCTCCTGCTGCTACTGCGGCTTTTGTCATTGAGGCGATGAGTGACCTTTTTCCCGTTGCATGACTTGGATCCACAATAATTGGCAGGTGGGAGAGTTCTTTGATGAGGGGAATCGTGGCGAGAGTCAGGGTATTGCGCGTGTCGGTTTCGAAGGTCCGGATGCCGCGTTCGCAGAGAATGACTTGTGGGTTTCCGGCCAATAGAATATGTTCCGCGGCGAGGAGGAAATCCTGGATGGTTGCCGCCATGCCACGTTTCAGAAGTACTGGTTTTTTGCTTTTTCCTAGTTCTTTGAGCAGGGCGATGTTCTGCATATTTCGCGAACCTACTTGAATAATATCGGCGTATGTTTCGATCATTTCTCGGTCACGCGGATCGAGTATTTCCGTGATGGTTGGAAGATCAACCTCTTTTCCTATCTTTGCGAGCATTTCTAATCCCTCCTTTCCAAGTCCTGAAAAAGAGTGTGGACTCGTCCGTGGTTTGAAGGCTCCTCCACGGAGAATATGACCACCATATTTTTTTACGGCTTGTGCGGTTGTTCGCATCTGCTCTTCATTTTCAATCGCACACGGTCCAGCGATAATAACCACCTTGTTACTTCCTATAGTTACGTCTTTGACGTGTACTGGTGTGTTCTTTGGATGCGTTTCGCGAGCGTATTGTAAGATCATGGCGTGCGTTGGTTGGCACAGAAATTTTTATATCTGTTTGCCCCCAAGGGGCACTCTTGCTAGAGCGTCTGCGCGCTGGAATCCTAATTGAATTCTCAGCGTCTCGCAACCAATCACCAAAGATCAAAATCTGAATCGTCTCCCATGGGATAAAAAAGAGGTTAGGAAAGTATCAGCGAGGACCCTTATTCTAATTGTTAAGCCATATATTGTCTATTGCCGGATCAAGGTTTGTGTTTTGTTTGGCTTACGGTACTATACGGGCAAAGCTATGCTGATTGACACCCATTGCCATCTCATGGAACCTCATTTTAAAGCTGACGTAGCCTCGGTCATCGAGCGCTCAGCTTTGGCGGGAGTTTTGAAGCTGATGAATATTGGATGTCATCTGGAGGGGTCGCGGGAGAGTGATCGGATGAGCCGGGAGGGGTTTTTGAAGGAACTGTTTCCGAATGATGCCAATAGCCTCATGTTACCTCAAATTTTTGGCTCGCAGGGGATTCATCCGCACGACTCAAATCAAACAACCGATGAGGTGATGGCCGAGTTTCTTCGAGTGATTCGCGAAAATTCGCGGATCGTCGTAATAGGGGAGACGTGGCTGGATTATTTTTATATGCGGCAACCTAGGGAGGTGCAGGTTGAATCTTTGCGTAAACACATGCAGTTAGCGCAGGAAGTAAATCTTCCAGTGTCTATTCATTGTCGTGACGCTGCCGAGTCGTTCGAGGCGCGAGAGGATATGCTGAGAATGCTCAGTGAGTTCCCTCGAGTGCGATGCGTCATGCACTGCTTCTCTCAGGATCGCGCGTATGCGGAAGAAGTTCTGGCGATGCCCGCCGGCCATATTGTTTCTTTTAGCGGAACGGTGACCTATCCGAGTGCCGACGAGGTTCGACAGGTGGCGGTCATGGTTCCTT